>JAFMKB010000067.1 GCA_017853205.1 Gammaproteobacteria bacterium | reverse complement strand
CGAGTAATGGGCGAACAAATCTGCACCGCCGTCCTCTGGAAGAATAAAGCCAAACCCCTTGGCATTGTTGAACCACTTTACTTGGCCCTTGCTCATTATTCTCACTCCGTATTTCTTATTATTTATTGTTATTTTTTGTCACTTAATGTGTCTTAGTGACATATTCCCTTGAATCAATCAAAAATTCAACAGGGTTTTTCCATTGAGTTATTTTTTTTCTATCACCCAATTTATGACGCTGATTGAGATCTCCATTAGTGTCTAGGGGCTCAGGAGAGTAAAATTGTAGTCAGTGTTACACTCTGAACTTTACATCCCAAACTGGAGGTTCAGCGTTAAGAGTGATGAAAGCAAACGAGGTTTCAAGCATGGACGAGCAGTACGAATTAAAACGCGCCGAGCGACTCTCTACTCAGAATGAGGAAAGTGATGATGGCGATTCGGGACTTGCCGTCGCAAATGATAAACCAGCATTGAAACGGCCGCCCATGTATAAAGTGGTCTTGTTAAATGATGATTACACCCCCATGGAGTTTGTTGTAGAAGTGTTGCGTGCATTCTTCGGAATGAACCCGGAGACCGCGACTCGAGTAATGCTCAAGGTACACACAGAGGGGAAAGGCGTTTGTGGCGTCTATAGCAAAGATGTGGCTGAGACTAAAGCCGAGCTTGTTAACAGTTATTCGGCGGAATGTGAACAGCCGCTTCTGTGCGCGGTAGAGGAAGACGAAGTTTAGGTATATACCGCTCCTAGCGTGATGATGACATCAATGCGCGTGAGCATAGCGCGTAATAAAGCGATCGATTAACAGACAAAACCAAATCGGATAAAACGAATGCTAAGCAAAGATCTTGAATCAACGCTCAACTTGGCCTTTCACACCGCTCGTTCAAAGCGTCATGAATTCATGACGGTAGAGCATCTCCTGCTCGCGCTTCTCGATAACGAAGCGGCGAGAGAGGTATTGGTTGCCTGTGATTGTGATTTTGAAAAAATGGCCAAAGAACTGGCGGACTATATCGACGCTAATATGCCACTGCTACCCGAGGGGGACGACGAGCGCGAGACGCAACCGACTCTGGGATTTCAGCGAGTTTTACAACGTGCTGTATTCCACGTGCAGTCTTCTGGAAAGAGAGAGGTTGGTGGGGCGAACGTTTTAGTTGCCATATTCAGCGAGCAGGAAAGTCACGCAGTCTTTGTTCTTGAGCAGCAGGATATTAGCCGTATAAACGTCGTTAACTTCATTACTCATGGTATCTCTAAGCATGGTGAGGAATCGGAGTCAGAAACGCCTCTCGCTTCCAGTGAGGGGTCAAATGCAGCAGAGGGTGCTAAAAGCGCACTCGCTAGCTATGCGACTAACCTCAATGCGGAAGCCGAGGCCGGGCGTATTGACCCGTTAATTGGACGCGAAGAGGAGGTGACTCGAGTCGTCCAGGTACTTTCGCGCAGGCGTAAAAATAACCCGCTATTAGTGGGCGAATCAGGTGTGGGCAAAACAGCGGTTGCCGAGGGTCTTGCGAAACTGATCGTCGACGGTGAGGTGCCCGATGTGCTCGCCGATAGCGTTATTTATTCACTCGATCTAGGTGCGTTACTCGCAGGTACGAAATATCGCGGCGATTTCGAGAAACGTTTTAAAGCACTACTCAATGAATTAACCCGCGATGATAATGCTGTCTTATTTATCGACGAAATTCATATGATTATCGGTGCCGGCGCGGCATCGGGCGGCGTTATGGATGCGTCCAATCTACTTAAGCCTGCGTTGACAAGCGGTAAGATGCGCTGCGTCGGGTCTACGACCTATCAAGAGTATCGCGGTATCTTTGAAAAAGACCGAGCCTTATCGCGTCGCTTCCAAAAAGTTGATGTCGACGAGCCTGATGTCGATACGACCTACAAAATTTTGAAGGGACTCAAGTCGCGCTTCGAACAGCATCATGAGTTGCGCTACTCCGACAAGTCCCTGCTGGCTGCCTCCGAGCTTGCGAGCAAATACATTAACGACCGGTTCATGCCCGACAAGGCTATCGATGTTATCGATGAGGCGGGCGCCTATCAGCGTTTGCAGCCGCCAAGCAAACGCAAAAAGCTATTGCAGCCCGTTGATATGGAGCGGGTAGTTGCAGCTATCGCTAAAATCCCACCAAAGCAAGTGTCAACGACAGACATGGAAGCCTTGCGCACGCTCGAAGGCAATCTCAAGATGGTGGTATTTGGTCAAGACCCTGCTATTACCGCGCTATCTACTGCTATTAAACTTTCAAGGGCGGGCCTCGGCGCAGAAGGTAAACCTATTGGATCATTTTTATTCGCGGGGCCAACCGGCGTCGGAAAAACTGAGGTTAGCAAACAGTTAGCGAAAATTATGGGAATTGAGCTGCTGCGTTTCGATATGTCCGAGTACATGGAGCGCCATACCGTCTCAAGGCTCATCGGGGCGCCCCCGGGTTATGTTGGCTTTGATCAGGGCGGTCTATTAACCGAAGCGGTAAGCAAAAACCCTCACTGTGTAGTGCTGTTAGACGAAATAGAAAAGGCTCATCCTGATGTGTTCAATTTGCTCTTGCAGGTGATGGACCATGGTACGCTGACGGATAATAACGGTAGGCATGCAGATTTCCGCAACGTCATTCTTATCATGACCACGAATGCAGGTGCGCAGGAAATATCTCGCGCCTCGATTGGTTTCACCGAACAGGATCATTCGAGCGATGGCATGGAGATGATCAAAAAAGTCTTCAGCCCGGAGTTCCGCAATCGCCTTGATAGCATAATTCAATTCGGTGCCCTCACTGTTGAGACAATCAGAACTGTTGTTGATAAATTTATCGTCGAGCTTCAGGTCCAACTCGATCAAAAAAATGTGCAGCTACAGTTAGAGGATAGCGCTGTGGAGTGGTTTGTTACCCATGGCTACAGCGAATCTATGGGGGCTCGACCCATGGCAAGGCTTATTCAGGACAAATTAAAGAAAGGTATTGCCGAAGACATCCTCTTTGGAAAACTCGTGAATGGTGGCAAGGTTATTGTGAGTGCGTCTGAGGGTGACATTGTTATCAAAGCGCACGCAAGAGAGTCGTCACCGTCAAGTAAACGGCTGTCCGCTAAGGGCACGCTGGCCAAAACTTAATGCCATTCTCTCTCGTGCCTTAGCCAGCATTAAAGGTGTGGGGGAGGAGGGCTGCGGTTGGCGCCCGATCTGAGCGCCGCCAGGCAGATTAGCGAGCGCGGTAGGTTATACGACCCTTAGTTAAGTCGTAGGGGGTGAGTTCGACTCTCACCTGATCACCCGTCAGTATTCGAATATAGTTTTTACGCATCTTCCCAGAGATATGGGCAGTGACGATATGGCCATTTTCTAGCTTAACGCGAAACATGGTGTTGGGAAGGGTGTCGACGACCTCGCCTTCCATTTCGATTTGATCTTCTTTTGCCATTGGCAAACCTCTGTACTTAATCAGCGGCGCATTGTGCCCGATTTCAATCATGAACGCTAGCGCTGCCGTTTTTGCGTCAATCAGTTAATGCAGATCCAACGCCTGTCTTGGAGTAATTCGAGAGGGCGGTAGTCAAGTTTATATGCCATTTTGCGGCAGTCCTTTACCCAATACCCCAGGAACACGTAGGGCAACTGTCTTTCCTGGGCGACTTTTACTAGGGACAATATCGCAAATGATCCCAGTGATCTTTTTGACTCTAATGGATCGAAGAACGTATAGACCGCTGAAAGTCCTTGTTGAAGCTCGTCGCACACAGTAACGGCGACAAGTCTATCGTCAACGGAAAACAAGAAAAACTGCGTCGAATCGCTCTGACTTAAAATAAATGAATCGAACTGCTCGCGCGAAGCCGGATACATGTCACCATCCTGATGGCGCGTGTTGACATATTTTTCGTAAAGCGTCACGGCCTCGTTATTACCTACGAGAGACGGCGTCGTGGTGACTACAACATCCTTATTGCGGGAGAGGACTCGCCTAAAGCGACGTGAAGGCTTGAAAGTGGCTGTGGGTATTCGCACCGAAATACAGGCACTGCAGTTTTCACAGTCGGGTCGGTAAATGTGTGGCCCACTACGTCTAAAGCCCAATTCGCTCAATTCACTCAGTAGATCGATTGCAGGGATGATATCGGGGTCGACGAATACCGTGGATGCTTCGTGATTTGGAAGATAGCTGCACGGATGGGGAACTGTCCGAAATAAACGCAATGACTTACGAGTATCGGGTGTCTTTTCTTCATCACTCATAGCGCCACCTTTTGAGACAGCGGGTCACCATTGCCTCTAGAGTGAGTGAGGTCTGGATCGAGATTCCAATGAGTCTGCTGCCGGCCCGTAGAGCATGTCACAGCGATACGGGCTAAAAAGTCACTACGCTGTATCTCTATTGCACCTAATGATTCCAGATGTGGATTGGCGACTTGACAATCGATTAGCGCAAAACCCCATCGACTCAGCTGCTCCACAAGAATCGTGAGGGCGGCTTTTGATGCGTTACTCGCCTTCGAGAACATGGATTCTCCGAAAAACTGCGAGCCAATCGCCACTCCGTAGAGCCCCCCGACGAGCTCGCTCTCCTGCCAAACCTCAACCGAGTGAGCAAATCCGAGATGATGTAGCCGCAGATAAGCACGCCGCATCTCATGGGTTATCCAAGTACCGTTATCATCGCTTCGCGGGGCCGCGCAGCCTGAAATAACTTGCTCAAAGGCTGTGTCTAGGCTGAAACTAAATCCGCCACGTCTGATTAGCTTGCGTACACTTCTTGACGCTTTAAAAGAATCGATTTCGATAATCATTCTTGGATCCGGTGACCACCAAAGAATCGGTTGATCGTCGTCAAACCAAGGAAATATCCCCTGACTGTATGCGCTTAAAAGAATCTCCGGTTCGAGCTGGCCGCCAGCACAGAGTAATCCGTTTGGTTCGTCGAAGGCCTCAGAGGCCGGCGGAAATATGCCACCGGTGTCTTCAAGCCAGGGCAATTGTTTCATTTATTTATCGAGAAAACGTTCAGCGTCTAGTGCTGCCATGCAGCCAAATCCAGCGCTCGTAACTGCTTGCCGGTAGACCTGATCGGCAATATCGCCAGCAGCAAATACGCCTGGTACGCTCGTCTCTGTTGCGTTGCCTGTAATACCGGTTTTGACGACGACATAGCCGTTGCGCATTTCGAGTTGGCCAGCAAATATTTCCGAGTTAGGGATATGGCCTATCGCGATGAAAACGCCGTCCACCTCGAGTTCGCGTGTCTCACTGCCCTCTGTCGCGCGAAGGCGTACGCCGGTCACGCCACTGTCGTCGCCTAGCACCTCATCGAGGGTTGAATTCCACGCGATAGTAATTTTGCCTTCCGCTTCCCGATCGAATAGCTTTTGCTGCAAGATTTTTTCTGCGCGCAGCGTGTCGCGGCGATGAACGAGGGTTACATGAGAGCAAATGTTAGCCAGGTATAGGGCTTCTTCGACTGCCGTATTGCCGCCGCCAATTACTGCCACCGGTTTGTCTCGATAAAAGAATCCATCACAAGTTGCACACGCGCTAACCCCTTTCCCCATGAAGGCTTCTTCTGAGGGGAGACCTAAATACTGTGCCGAGGCGCCCGTTGCAATAATTAGTGCTGAGCAGGTGTATTTGGAAGCGTCGCCTATGAGTGTAAAGGGGCGTTTGCTCAGGTCGACCTCGTTGATGTGATCGAATACCACCTCTGTATCGAAACGCTCGGCATGTTCAAGCATTCGGGCCATGAGCGCAGGCCCCTGCAGTCCTTCGACGTCACCTGGCCAGTTATCGACGTCTGTCGTTGTGGTGAGCTGTCCGCCTTGAACCATGCCTGTAATTACGACGGGTTTAAGGTTAGCGCGAGCCGCATAGATTGCAGCGGTGTATCCGGCGGGGCCGGAGCCAAGAATGATAAGCTCGTGGTGAATAGCGTCTGTCATGAGAGTGCCTTGTGGATATATTTAGATCAGAGTGAGTTAAGAGCGCATATTCTACTCAATTTTGCAGCGAGGTAACCGTTAAACCTTACAGGCCGTGCGTATTGTCTAGTCTAGATCAGCTAATTAAGCTACAATTTGAATTAGATTTTCTCTATAAATTATTGAAAACAAATAAATTAGAATCCTAAAAGTTTTGAAGACTTCAAGTAAATCCGAATTGCAATCAACCGCGCATCCTGCCGTTGCGAGCCTGTTAGCGCGAGTAATACGAGAAGGGCTGCTCATTGCTTACTCATTAGCAGCAATGTTTCTCCTTATAGCCTTGCTCAGTCATTCACCTAGCGACCCTAGTTGGACAACTGGGGTTGGCGAGGACGCAGAAATTGCTAATGCCGTAGGTACGTCGGGGGCTTGGGTATCGGATGTGCTACTACAGGTGCTCGGACTGCTTGCCTATACGCTTCCACTTTTCCTCCTCTACAAAGTTGCTCTTGCGCTTCGCGGTCCCGCGGCCGCTCAGAACCTGCCCATAGTTTGGCCATTGGTTGCGCTCAGGTTTGGCGGTTTCGGACTATTGCTGCTCTCTGCCTGCGGGCTCGCTGCTCTGCATGTGGAGGCGTCTACAACACTGCCCTCGGCGGGAGGGATCTTAGGGACGCTTGTGCTCGACCTAACCGTACCGGTGCTTGCTAATCTCGGGGCTACGCTATTGCTTTTTGCCTTGTTTCTTTTTGGTCTTACAGTCACTGTCGAAATTTCTTGGCTGGGCGTCATAGATCGGCTTGGTGAGTGGACGCTAACCGGCTGCAACCTCTCAACCGAGAAGTTATCTGCTTGGGCTAGGGCGCGTAAGCAATCTGCCGAGGCCAAAGAGCGGTTAACAGTTCGCAAGAAAGCAATTGATATTCACGTCGAAAAACAGAAGAAGCGAGTGCCTCCAACAATCAAGATCGACCCACCAAAGCCCATAGAGCGCAGTAAGCGGGTGGAGCAAGAGAGGCAGGGGTCCTTGTTCGCAGACATCGGCGCTGGTGAGCTGCCTCAAATAGGCTTGCTCGACGCGTGGCAAGAAACAAACGAGTCGGGATTTTCGAAAGAATCTTTGGAATTAATGTCACGATTGCTCGAAAGCAAGCTTAAAGACTTCGGTATCGATATCGAGGTCACTGCGGTGAATCCAGGCCCTGTAATTACTCGCTTCGAAGTACAGCCCGCACCAGGGATAAAGGTCAGTCGAATCAGTAATCTTGTCAAAGACCTTGCAAGATCGCTCGCCATCGTTTCTGTGCGAGTTGTAGAAGTAATTCCGGGTAAGACTGTAATCGGTATCGAGATCCCCAACGAAAAGCGCGAAATCATTCAGCTTAGCCAGGTGTTATCGACGCCAGAGTTTGACAAAGCGAGCTCGCCTTTGAGTATGGCTCTTGGTCATGACATCGGCGGCAAACCGGTTATCGTGGATCTCGCAAAGATGCCTCATCTTCTGGTTGCGGGCACTACAGGCTCTGGTAAATCAGTGGGTATTAACGCCATGATTTTAAGCCTGCTCTTTAAGTCGGCGCCAGATCAGGTTCGCGTGATTATGATCGACCCCAAAATGCTCGAACTTTCTGTTTACGACGGGATACCGCATCTCCTCACGCCGGTTATTACAGACATGAAGGATGCGGCCAACGGACTGCGCTGGTGTGTAGCAGAAATGGAGCGCCGCTATAAACTGATGTCTGCACTGGGCGTTCGCAATCTCGCTGGCTATAACAAAAAGGTGCTCGATGCGAATAAGGCGGGAACACCCATACTCGATCCGCTCTGGCGACACGATCCGATGTTGCTTGATGAAGAGCAGTCGGCGAGCGAACTTGAGGCGCTTCCGAGTATTGTGGTGATAGTCGACGAACTCGCCGATATGATGATGGTAGTTGGCAAAAAAGTTGAAGAGCTTATCGCTCGTATCGCGCAAAAAGCACGTGCTGCAGGTATTCACCTCGTGCTTGCGACGCAGCGGCCCTCGGTCGATGTGCTTACCGGTTTAATCAAGGCCAATATACCCACTCGCTTATCGTTTATGGTGCAGTCTAAGGTCGATTCGCGAACGATCTTAGGAGAAGGCGGGGCGGAGCAGTTATTGGGGCACGGTGATATGTTGTTCCTCCCGCCGGGTGGAGGTGTGCCCACCCGAGTTCACGGCGCCTTTGTTAGCGACGATGAAGTGCACAGAGTAGTAGCAGACTGGAAGTCGCGTGCAAAGCCGGTTTACATAGATTCGATAACCGCTGGTAGCGACGATCTTGATATGGGAGCGATGGGCGGAGGTGGTGGAGACTCTTCCGAAGAGGATGATTCGCTTTACGATGAGGCGGTCGCGTTTGTTACTGAAACCCGTAAGGCATCTATTTCGTCCGTCCAGCGCAAACTTCGAATAGGCTACAATCGAGCAGCCCGTATGATCGAGACAATGGAGGCCGCAGGGGTTGTGTCGTCAATGGGAAGTAATGGTCAGCGTGAGGTTTTAGCGCCTCCGCCACCAAGAAACTAAGGTTGCATAGCGAATGTCTTTAAAGTGCCCATTCAGACTCGGCGTAGTTCGCGCGCTGTCGCTTCCGCTGTTATTTGTGTGGCTGACTGTTGCTCAGGGCGCGCAGCAAACAGCGATTGAGTCGCTTAATGCGAACCTTGCGGGCATGGTGTCGTTAAGCGCTGATGTTGAGCAACTCATCATTGAGGCTGATGGTGGAATTCTCGAAGAATCCTTGATTCGGATGCTATTAAAACGTCCAGACGGTTTTTATTGGGAGACAGTGGAGCCCTACGCCGAACTGCTTGTGACTAACGGCGTTTGGCTATGGAGTTATCAGCCTGATCTAGAGCAGGTGGTTATCGAACCTTGGAATAAGGAGGAATCAGAGCTCGCGGCACAGCTGCTAAGCGGTGACACCGGCGGTCTTTCCGCGGAGTATGAAATAGCGTCACTGGCAAGTGATTCGCGCGAGGTTAGTGAATTTGTCCTAACACCTCGTGTTAGCACAAACATCAATCGCAGGGTTAGTTTGAGTTTCACCTCATCACGACTGGATAGCATTGTTGTCGAGGCGCGAAACGGACAGCGCACTGTGTGGCGCTTTGTCAATGTAGTGCTTAATCCGCAGATTGAGGACGAGGTTTTCCAGTTTGAAATACCTGAAGGCATCGAAGTGATCGAGAACAGCTATGTTCAGTAGCTGGGTTAATTTTACCCCACTGTCTTTTCACAGCATGCCTGGGCAATATTTTTACCAGATGAATTTTAGGTTATGAATGCTTTCTTCGCAGTCGCAATCGGAGGGG
>JAFMKB010000066.1 GCA_017853205.1 Gammaproteobacteria bacterium | reverse complement strand
AATTCGTCATAAAAGCCGGGCTGCGAGATAGCATCGAGCATGCAAATACCGGCTGCTACGGCGAGAGGACTGCCCGATAAGGTGCCTGCTTGATATACCGCGCCGAGCGGAGCAATCATGTTCATAATATCGGTGCGTCCGCCAAAGGCGCCGACGGGGAGTCCGCCTCCGATAACTTTGCCCAAGCAAGTCATGTCGGGTGTCACGCCGTACACTTCTTGCGCGCCACCGCGCGCCACGCGAAAGCCTGTCATCACCTCATCGAATATCAGCACGGTACCGTGTTTGTCGCACACAGTCCGCAGCGTTTCGAGGAATCCCGGCACCGGGGGTACGAGGTTCATGTTGCCAGCAATAGGCTCGACCATTATGCAGGCGATCGTATCGCCATGCTTATTAAAGAAGTCCTCGACTGCCTGCGCGTCGTTGTAGGGGAGCACATGCGTAAGGTTTGTGTAGGCCTTTGGGACGCCAAGTGAATCTGGCTCGCCTAATGTGAGTGCACCTGATCCTGCCTTCACGAGCAGGCCATCGGCGTGACCGTGGTAACAGCCTTCAAATTTTACGATGGCATCTCGCCCAGTAAAGCCGCGTGCTACGCGGATCGCGCTCATCGTCGCCTCAGTCCCCGATGTGGTGAGCCTAACTTTCTCGATCGAAGGAACGATGTCGACTATTTTGGTCGCGATGTTGATTTCAGCCTCTGTCGAGGCGCCGTAGCCGATGCCTTGATCTAACTGCTTGCGCAGCGCGTCGACGACAAGTGGGTTGCCGTGACCAAGGATTAATGGACCCCACGCTCCGACATAGTCGACATAACGATTATCGTCGGCGTCGATTAAATAGGCACCTTCGCCCCCCTTAAAAAACAGAGGATTGCCACCGACGCTACGAAATGCGCGAACAGGAGAATTTACACCACCCGGAATGACTTTCTGGGCAGCGTCAAAGAGTGACTTGGAATTAACATGGTTCATCTGGGGTCCTTCAGGGCCTTGAATTTAGTTGCTCTCACGCTCACTGCGCTATGCGTTAACACTCTGCTGCTCACTACGCTTACCGTCGTGACAAAGTTTTACGCCTGCTGCCCCGCGAGCGAAACTTGGACGGTTCTGATCAAGTTATCGCGTTCAGCGGGAACAGCCGTGCATTTTCCTTGTTGAGCACGCCAATAGCAACTAAGCGCTGGGATTATCAACTGTCGAGGGACGGAGTTGGCTGGCTGGAGCTAGGCGCCAAACACTGGTTTAACAACAACGAGGATTACAATCGGTACCATCATAAGAACTGGGATTTCGTTAAACACGCGGAAATATTTGTGGCTACGCACCTTACTATCCGTTTTCAGCCTATTCAGAAATTGCCAACACATGAAATGGTAGATAAGAAGCAAAACAACTAAGCCGAGCTTCGCATGCATCCACGGCGCTGAGAGGTAATAGCTTGGGCTGCCAGCGATAAGCCAGGCGCCGAGGGCAATCGTCACCGCAGCGGAAGGCGTCATAATGCCCCAGAATAATTTGGATTCCATGATGCAGAAGCGGTCCTTACTGATCTGATCCTCGCTCATCGCGTGGTAGACAAAAAGACGGGGGAGATAAAAGATGGCGCTGAACCAGGTGATTACTGCCATGATATGAAAAGCCTTGATCCACAACATCGTGAAGCCTCTTGGAGTCGAATAGTGTCAGAATTTGTTGACCGCGCAGAGGTTGAGCCACGCATTGAAGACTGCACCAGGCTCATGCAACGAATCCGAAAATGTGCAGTCAAACTGCCTAGTTAGTCTACCATAAGGCGCGCCCCAGGGTTTTCTGGCAGATAGGGTTTTGCCAGCTCGATTATGCCTCTGGCGGGCAGCGGGTGTAACATGGCATGTTGGGCCTGAAAGGCTATGTATACAAATGGCAGGCTGCCACGGCAGCGTTAGAGGTGATATCGAGTGATTAAAGTAGGAATTGTGGGCGCGACCGGCTACACAGGCGTTGAGCTGTTAAGGCTGTTAGCGCCCCGCTCGGATGTGAAGATTTCAGTCGTGACCTCGCGCGAACTCGAAGGAACCTTAGTTGCGGATTTGTTTCCGAGTTTGCGTAGCCACATCACACTGCCGTTTAGTGCCCCTGATGCCGGTGCACTTGGGGAGTGCGATGTTGTTTTTTTTGCAACGCCTCATGCGGTCGCTATGCATTCGGTACCTGAGCTTCTCGACCTTGGCACGCGAGTGATCGATCTCTCTGCAGACTTTCGCCTCAAGGACATCCCTACTTGGGAAACTTGGTACGGTGTCGCGCATGCCTGCCCCGAGCTCGTCCCTGATGCGGTGTACGGACTGCCGGAGGTTAACCGCGAGGCGATTGCCAAGGCGCGTCTTGTTGCAGTGCCTGGCTGCTATCCTACTGCGGTGCAGCTTGGCTTCTTGCCTTTGCTCGAGGAGGGCATGGCGTGCCTTGACAGGCTGATTGCCGATGCAAAATCGGGTGTTAGTGGCGCAGGACGTAAGGCAGCGGTTGGAAGTCTATTTAGCGAATCTGCAGATTCAATTAAGGCCTATGGCGTCGAAGGGCATCGCCATTTGCCAGAGATAAAGCAGGGTTTGCAGGCGGCGGCGGGATCGGATGTCGGTCTTATGTTTGTGCCTCATCTCACGCCGATGATCCGTGGCATCCTGGCAACGCTCTATGCGCCTTTGAAGCCCGGGGTCGAGGCGACGAACGAGAGCTTGCAGCTGATTTATGAAGCGCGGTTTGCCAATGAGCCCTTCGTCGAAGTGCTTCCTCAGGGCCAGCTCCCCGCGACACGCGATGTACGTGGCTCGAATCGCTGCGAGATATCAGTGCGCTATAATGCCGAGACACATACGGCGATCGTAATCGCAGCCGAAGACAATTTGGTGAAGGGGGCATCGGGGCAGGCCGTGCAGAACATGAATCTGATGTTTGGGTTGCCCGAAACGTCGGGTCTTCAAGGAATTGCATTACTGCCCTAGCTCTAACCATTCATTGCAGCGAGCGTTGTAAAAGCAGCAAGCCGGAGAGAAGTCAGCAATGCCTAATGTCGTTAAAGGCAGCAAGCAGGAACGCATGATTGTTGTGCCGCATAGGCCTGGCAGGCGTCTTATAATCACACTCGGGCTCGCTTTTTTTGTCTTGGCGTCAACTCTGGGTGGTGCTTATTTTGGCTTTACGCGTGGATTCGACGCGCAGCGAGAAGAGCTGAACAGCCGCAGAGAATTGGACGCCATGCTGCAGGCTGTTTCGATCGAGAACGAGGAGTTGCGGCGGCGACTCGCGCTAGCCGAGCGTGAGGCAGAGGTTGATCAGTTGGCTGCGCAAGAGGTCAGCAGGGAGCTCAATGATCTTCAGGCGCGCATAGCCGAACTCGAATCAGATTTGCTGTATTATCGCAAGGTTGTTTCGGAGCAGACTGACAGCACCGGATTGATGATCTCTCGCTTTGATCTCACGCCAACGGCTAAACAGAACACAAAGCGGTATAAACTCGTTTTACGACAGCAAGACGCGGACGGAGACACCTACCTCGAGGGGCATGTGAATGTCACTCTCGCGGGGCGGCAGGCGGGTCAACAGAGACGACTTGCACTGAGGGAAATTTCCTCGGAGCAAGATGAAGATAATATACGCCTGAGATTTAAGTATTTTCAGAACGTCGAGGGTGAGTTGGTAGTCCCCGACGGATTCGTGCCAGAGAGAATAGAAATCAGCGCGATTGCAGAGGCGCCGGTCGCAAAAAGAGTCGATCAAACATTCGAGTGGGGCAAATAGCCCCAGTATTGTTGTAATATAAATAACAAGTAGCGAGTGGGTCGCGCGTTAGTTCGCTCGGCTCTCATGAACGGAGAATCTATGTTTAAAAAAACAGACACAAGCGTCGCCGAAGCGTCGGTAAAGCGTAGCAGCCCCGCACATACATTGATCTCCCGTGATACCGAGGTCATTGGTGATATTCATTTCAGTGGCGAGCTCATCATCGAAGGGCGTGTGCGCGGGTCAATATTCGCGGAAGATGCGAGCGATTCGATAGTCCGAGTTGCTGAAAAAGGCAACGTCGAAGGCGAAATCAAGGCGCCTTCAGCGGTGGTGAATGGCTTGGTGCAAGGGAATGTCCATTGCTCGAAGCACATTGAGCTCGCCAGCAAGGCAATTGTCGTAGGTGATCTTCACTACAACATGATTGAGATGGTTCTCGGTTCAGAAGTCAACGGTAAGCTTGTTCATATTACCGCCGAAGAGGGCGGAGCACCAAGGCTCAGCGAGGGTGCTAAGCCCGTTGAACAACTCGATTTGGCGGATTCGGAGCAATCCTAGCGGCAGCTATACTTGACTACTTTGCTTGGTTATTGCGACAATACATTTAGCGCGGAATCTGCGGCGCTCAACGAGTTGTCTCCCTTGTGTTTAGTACTAGCGAAAGATAATCACGATGTCTGTTGTTCAATCACAAGCACCAACCATTATGTCCTTAACGGATAACGCGGCGGCGAAGGTTCAGAGCCTGATAACTGAGGAGGGCAACCCTCGTCTAAAGCTGCGGGTTTTCGTCACTGGAGGTGGTTGTTCAGGATTTCAGTACGGCTTTTCGTTTGACGAGGAAGTGGCCGAAGACGATACCCTCATTCAAAACAAAGGCGCTAGCCTGTTGGTAGACCCGCTGTCCTACCAGTATCTTGTCGGCTCCAAAGTCGATTATCTCGAAGGTCTGGAGGGCTCTCGCTTCGTGGTCAATAATCCCTTGGCCACGACAACCTGCGGATGCGGGTCCTCTTTTTCGATCTAATTCAATCCAGTGAATGTCGGGCAGGGATAAATTCCCCCTAGTAAAACCGGTTTTTTCGCGCCGGTGAAAGGCGCGGTCGTCACTGTCATCCCATCGAGAGTCTGCTGAGCCATCCAGGCGAAGGCCATCGCCTCTAGCCAATCGGGATCGATACCGAGTTCGGTCGTGGTGGCCACAGAGTTTTGTGGCATAAGTACTTTTAGGCGATTTAGCAAAGCCGTATTGTGTGCGCCGCCGCCACAGAGATAAATCTCGCCCTGACCTAATCCTGCATTGAGCGCCTCCGCGAGAGTGGTTGCGGTAAATTCCAGAAGCGTCGCTTGCACGTCTTGTGGGCTTGGCCGCTGCCCGATTGCACCGAGTTTTTCGTCGAGCCATGCGCCATTGAATAATTCGCGGCCTGTGCTCTTCGGCGCTGGTTGAGCAAAATAAGGCTCGTTTAATAGTTCTTGCAGAAGTGCTGCGTTTACACGCCCTTTTTCTGACCACTCTCCATTCATGTCGAAACGCGCGTCTTTATGCTGCGCAATCCAGTAATCCATTAAAACATTGCCAGGCCCTGTGTCGAACGCCATTTTCTCGCCGTTCGCGAGAAGGAGCGTAATGTTTGCGATGCCGCCGATATTTACGATTGCGCGATTCTCGCTCGCTGAAGCACAACAATGCTGATGTAGCAGTGGTGCTAGAGGGGCGCCTTGACCACCGGCTGCCATGTCGCGGCGGCGAAAGTCTGCGATAGTTGTTATGCCTGTTCTCTCTGCGATGGTATTAGGGTCGCCAAGTTGCAGGCTGAAAGGTGCGGCTGAATTTGGCTGATGGAAAACGGTTTGGCCATGGCTGCCGATGGCTTCGATCTCATCTGCTGTGATACCGGCGCGTAGGAGCATATTCGATGCGGCCTCAGCGAAGCAGCGGCCAAGCTCAATGTCCAGCCTGCCAACTTCTGCAAGAGGCGCCTCTTTGTTCGCGCATAGTTTGAGAATATCGCGCCTGAGATCTTCTGGGAGAGCGAAACAGTCAGCAGCAATGAGGATAGGGCTGTCGCAGGCCAAATCGACTATTGCGCAGTCAATGCCATCGAGGCTCGTGCCAGACATCAGACCAATAAAGAGGCGTTTTGCTGCAGGCACTTTGCCCTCCTGGGCGTCGGCTGTTGTGTTACCGCTTGCTATTGCGCGAGAGTCAGCAGTGCGCGCTTTTGGCCCTGCGCTGCAAGCGTATTGAACTGGTCAACCAAGCCGGCAGTCTGGGATTTGAAATTCTCCCGTTGGTCTGGATCGACCGAGCGCGCCTTTGGTAATTTGTCGACTATTGTGCGGGGATTCTTGTGCACACCATTAACTAAAAACTCATAGTGCAAATGCGGCCCTGTCGCGCTGCCCGTCGAGCCGACGTAACCAATGACATCGCCCTGGCGAACCCGCGCGCCTTTTTTGTAAGCGCCAAATTTATTGAGATGGGCGTACTTTGTTTCGAATCCACCTGAATGCTTGATGATTACTAAGTTGCCAAACGACCCCTTGCGACCAGAAAATGTGACACGCCCGTCACTGGTAGCACGAATTGGTGTGCCCGTTGGCGCCGCATAGTCTGTGCCCTTGTGAGCGCGAATAGTATTCAGCACTGGGTGTCTGCGACTGGGATTGAAATTGGAGCTAATGCGAAAAACATCCAAAGGACTGCGAAGGAAAGCTTTGCGCATGCTTTCACCCTCAGGATTATAGTAGCCGACCTCGCCTTCATCATCGATATACCTAACAGCAGTGAAGACCTTGCCTTGGTTAACAAAACGCGAGGCGAGAATCTCACCATGACCAATAAATTTTCCGTCTAGGTACTTCTCCTCGTAGAGAATACTAAACTCATCACCGGCGCGCGGATCGAGTATAAAATCGATAACGCCGCCGAAGATATTCGCCATCTCCATAATCGTTGTGGCCGGAATCTGTTCGCGCTTACCGGCAAGGAACAGGCTGTCGCTTATGGTGCCGACTTTAAAGGTTTGGCGAATTTCTGGGGTTTTAACGATAGTGTCTACCGAATACGTTTCACCAGTGCGTGTAAATAAATAACCCTCAAGTGGGTTTTTTAACACGCGTAATTGCTCCAGCTCGCCATTAGCGGGAATCTTAAATTCCAGTTGATAGCCAGGATAAACGCGATTGAGGACTTTCGCTTCGGCGCTGCTGTTGAGAAGCGTAAAGAGATCTCCGTCGTTTAATCCTACTTTGCTAAACAATGAAGAGAGACTGTCGCCAGATGCGATAGAGTGCTTTTTCCATTGGGGCGGTTGGGTATCTTTTTCAGACGAAACCAGAGAATCCGATTGGGTGCTCGCGCTCGCTGAATTGAGGTCTTCTACCCGATCCCCGTCCACTGCCTCGAGAGTTGGCATTGGATTTTGCGCAGCCGCAGCAGCGGGTTGTGGTGAAATGGCTATGCTTTCAAAGCCCGTATTGGAGTCGATAGCCTTCGAGGTGACCGGCAATGTCGTGAGAGCGGGACCGGCGTTGCTCGATTCGCTGGGTAGTGCGAGGAGTCCGAGCATGCATACGCCCAGGCCTGCTAAAAGGTACGCATGGCCGCGGGGGTAGTGGCTAATTATCGAGAGCTGCCTGCTAATCAACTCACTTAGTGAGCTCAGCCGCAGTCTGATTTTCTTAATATGCTGATCAAAGATCATGTGTTCGTTCATAGCTCTAAATGGCGATTAGCCAGAAATTATAGCAATAAGTGGCGTAATTCCCACCGTCATTTAGCAGTGGGGGATAAACTCGTGTAAAATCTCGCTCCCGTTCGTCTGCCTAGTAGCAGCGAAGCGTGGGGTACAAAAGAGGCTCGCTCAGCAATTTATGTAATCGAGCAGTTTAGGTCAACGCCTCAAGATACAGCGATTCGACCTACTGCGGGTTAGAAAGTTCACCTAAATCAACCGTCTATTTTGACTTTGTTTGGCTTTGTTTGGCTTTGTGAATAGACCTCGATGGCGGGCAATCCAGTAGACAGTATTCATTAATCTAGAAAGAAGAGAAGTCATGACACCCCCTCAAGATATTGTGAAAGACCTCGAGAGCCGCGCGCTGGTAACCCAGTTGGCTGGCGGAGACGACCTTAAAGCGCATCTCGCTGAGGCATCGCGAGTAGTCTACTGCGGCTTCGACCCAACAGCCGAGAGTCTTCATATCGGGAACATGGTGCCTTTATTGGCGCTGAAACGCTTTCAGATGGCAGGGCATAAGCCAATCGCGCTTATCGGCGGCGCCACGGGCATGATAGGCGATCCGAGTTTTAAAGACAGCGAGCGCAAGCTTAATTCCACCGATGTGATTTCCGATTGGGTTGAGCGCATCAAGCCGCAGCTCAGCCAGTTTCTAGATTTTGACTGCGGTGACAATTCGGCGATCTTGGTGAACAACCTCGACTGGACGAAAGGCTTAGACGTGCTCGACTTTCTGCGAGACGTCGGAAAGCATTTTTCGGTTAACGCGATGATTCAGAAAGAGTCTGTAAAGCAACGTATCGACCGAGAGGGCGAAGGCATCTCTTTTACCGAATTTAGCTACATGATTTTGCAGTCGTTTGATTTTGCGCAGCTAAACGAGCGCTATGGTTGCACCCTGCAGATCGGAGGCAGCGACCAGTGGGGCAATATCACCGGGGGCATCGATCTCACGAGGCGCATGCATCAGAACCAAGTCTATGGCCTTACGATGCCACTCATTACCAAAGCTGACGGCTCTAAGTTTGGCAAAAGCGAGAGCGGCACCGTCTGGTTGGATCCGGCGAAAACCTCCCCTTATGCGTTTTACCAGTTTTGGCTTAATACCGCCGACGCCGACGTTTATCGTTTTATGCATTTTTTCACTTTCCTAGGATTGGAAGACATAGAGGCGATTAGAGCGGCGGATGCCGCGTCGAGCACTAAGCCTGAAGCGCAGGGAATGCTCGCTCAGGAGGTGACGCGTTTAGTTCATGGGGAGTCGGGCCTAGCAGCAGCCCAGCGTATAAGCAGCGCTTTGTTCTCGGGCGATATAGCCTCGCTTACCGAGTCTGACCTCGCGCAACTCGCACAAGACGGGTTGCCGACAACGGATTCTAGCGCCGGAACGATAACGGAGCTGCTCGTTGCTACCGAACTTGCGAAATCCAACAAGATGGCAAGGGAATTCCTGGGCAATAATGCCGTAAGCGTGAACGGGGTGGTGGTTAGTGATGGGGACTCTGTCCTAGGCGCCGAGAATGCATTGCACGGACGCTACTTCGTTCTGCGCCGCGGCAAGAAGCTATTTCACCTTATAAGGCTCGTTTAGGCTGTATTAAAGCTGCCAAAGTAAGGTATACTGGTCGGCCCAGCGCGATTTGCAGAGCTTGATGTAGGAGTCTGCAAACTGCACTGAGAGTAGTAAGAATTGAGTATCAAATTTCTTTAGAAATTATTTCTCAAAACGCTTGCTAAACGAATCGGCGTACGTATAATGCGTCCTCCCTGAGACGACGTCTCAGGGCAAAGTTCTTTAAAAATGTA
>JAFMKB010000065.1 GCA_017853205.1 Gammaproteobacteria bacterium | reverse complement strand
TTAGGCTATTTCTCCTCTCTTTATTAATTTACTTCGGATCTCTTCCTGTTAATGCGGCTGATGCGATTCTCTCTATTGATGACATAGACTGGGGTGCGGCAGGTGGCGGTGGTGGTTTTCCTGTTGGAGTTCGAACCCAGTTAGTTGCAACGGACAAAAGCACACAGGGAATTACTTATTACGCGTGGTTCCCTGAGGGCTCAAATTTCGACATGCATTGGCATTCTTTTGATGAGTATGCGGTTGTGTTGCAAGGCAATGTATTTTTGAACTTAGCCGGCAAAGAACTTAGTTTAGAAGCAGGGGCTTACGTAGAAATATTGGGTAAAATCAATCACGCTTGGAATGTTCCGGCCGGCAAAGATGGATCTAGTAACAATGTAATTTTATTAGTACGTAGAGCAGGGCCTGCAGATTTCCATTTTGTTGAGTAAGTCATATCGTCAACCGCCGCTCTCGATAACCCAGTAATCACTAGGCATTAGCACCGTCCGAATCAGCAACTAAGGCCTACCTACAGGGGTACTGATTCTGCTGTTTTAATGAGAGTAGGCTTCAACACTTAAAAGTTTGAGTTCGAACGCGCCGTCAGTCTTATCGTACTGGTAAAGAGCAAACTCTGATATTTTACTGAGGTCGAGACTCGGTCCATCTAGCTTGAATCCTCGGAATTGGGGAGCGAACTCTGTAAACGGAATGTAAATCTCTTCCAACTCTCCAGAAGTCGTCATGAAGTCCGCCCAATAGCTTACCTGTCTTCCTCGCCATCGAGCATCTGTTTGTATTGACCACGTGTACTTTCGACCATCGCCTTTAACTCGAAGTTTTACACCTGAGAATCCAGAAAGGTCTTTTATAAACCTTTGAGTGCGGATTGAGCTGAATCCACCTCCGTTGGTATTAGTCACACCAGAAAAGAGAAGCTCTTCCTCTGCGATACTAAAGCCGCCTTCGCTTCGACCACCCATAACAGTGTCATTTTGAACGTACCACTGGAGGTCAGATTCGTTGTTCTTGAAGCCATTGAGCAGAAGATTTTCTACTTTTAACTTGTCACTTAATGCTGAGGGACTTATCAGCATGAGATAGGTGAGAAACAAAAGCCTGAAGGCTGTCCTAATATCACTCTTTATCATTTTTGTGAGTTGCGGGATCGTCCCATTTTGAGGCCTCTCGAGCGGTTAAAAATAGACCTATAAGCATTAAAGTAAACACAACAATCGCAGCGCCGAGGATCATAGATGTGCTCATCGTCCTCTCCCCTGTGAAACCATCAGTTTAAAGTAGATGCCAAAGCATAGAATGGAGGGAACCCATATGGCGGTGAAAAGCCCTTCGTCGTGTTGTCCCGAAAACCAGAGTACGCCGGAAACAACGAATGATATAGCGACGGCTAGCAGTATGAATAAGTCTGACTGTTTAAACATAATATTCCTCTTTTATAGGTCCGTAGATGCGATAGCAGAAATTACGCAGCCTAAAACTGCTATTCCTGCGAGCGTCCGTAGTCCAGAATGGCCGGCAAAGTCGAAAATAGCAAACTCAATTATTCCCAGCAAACATAACACGACCAGGACCAGCGAGAGCAGAATAAGGCCTATTCCTAACCGAACAGAGAGCGTTCTCAAGTGGCTATCAAAGGTGACGGTTAGTTTCATATAGGTTCTCTAACCTTTAGATTTAGATGAGCTGAGGATAATCAATACGCTGCTATATCAACCATAGATCGTACCGGCTCTGAATACCAAGCTAAAGAGCTCAGACATCCACATCGGGCATCGTATCTCACAACACTGGAACTCACAGAACGTTGGCGTAATAGATGTACATCATCCCTACAACCTCTATTTATCCTATGCAGCTTGCAACATAGCCTTGAGTGCTAAGTTACCAACAGAGATAGACAAGCTAGGACAGGCTAATGGAACAATAGGTGACTGATTGATGTTGTCTTGAACTCTATAGACCATCAAATAGAATAACTAGAGCCGGCCCACTTCGCGAACGAACATTTCGCATTCCATGAAATTCTTGCCACTCGAGTTGGACTCTATGTATCGGTGTAGGAGTCCATGTTGCACCAATCTTGAAGGCTAAGGTTGTCTTATCGTCGAATGAAGTAGTCATATTGTTGGTGAATTCGTAATCAACGTGGCCTTCTATGAAAAATGTTGTCTTGCTTAGGCCTTGGAACGGCCATGTTTGGTTAAAACCCGTTCTCAGCGTACCAATTTTTTCTCGATTGCCAAACGGCTCTTCCACGCGCCGGCCTAGGTTATTTAATTGCTCTCCATAGCTACTATCAAGAAAATGTAGGCCGCTCCTCCATTGCCCAATTCCCCCTAGTGAGGGCATTACTCGTATCAAATCTACATTGTGATATTTTCTTACCTGATCTACAGAGTTTGAGAGGGGCACAGGCAGAACAGGAATGTTTGCCACATTATCGCCGCCCCAATTTAAATAGTCTGATCTAAAAGAGAATGCCCAACTGCTGGTTAATTGAGCACCTCCTTCGAGTCTAAAGCCACTACCATCACCTATGCGATACGCATCTATAAATTGCGGTCTACCTATATTCTCTTCTGATATGTAGCTGACTCCTAGGTAACGCAATAAGTTTGACTTTGATAGCTGCATACCCATCACGCCGACATCCAGTCTCTTTGAGCTTGCTTGCAAAAGATCAGCCTCTTCAAAATCCACATGCCTAGCTGTTGTTTTGAGAAAGTATGAAGTGTCACCTCGATTCGTGATACTGAATATTGAATTGAACTGACCAAGGGTCGTCGAAGAAGAATAACTTTGCGAGTCTTTTTGGCTTGAATTTGATAGGGCAGCAACGCGGTGGGTTCCGGTTCTGGAGAGTAAATCACCTATTGGCGCGTCAAAAGCAATGCTTTTTCTAAGTCCTGACATGCCAGCAGCGGCATATACCTTTCTTGCTTCTTCGTTTATCGTGCTTTGAGCGAACGAAGTTGACTGAATCGTCAGAATAACGAGCAGAGTACTCAGCTTGTATACTTGCAACGCCATAACTTTACCTTTATCAAATCTAGAGTAGTCCGCCATGTATTTTATTCCGCTCGCGCAGGGTTGCAAATTTCAATACTGTGCAATTCAGTGCTGCCGCACAGATTTTAGGCATAGCATGCTTATTAAGTATCTGCGCTGCTACTACCAAGATCTTTACAGCTCGGAGCTGCTCCCCGCCCCTGTTAGTTTCGGCAGGGTATTTGTATAAGCTTAGTATAACGGTCAAAATATTTTAACTAAGGTAAACTAATTATGAATTTACGCCGAAAATTGTTGCAGTTGTTAGCTGCCAGTCCGTTTCTAGCGCAGTCTACTGCATCCGCGCAGAGCAATGATAAAGCAGCGTCAGATGAGCAATCGACGAAACTAAGATGGGGGCACATAAACATCAATGTTAGTGACCTTGATGCTTCTATTAAATTCTATGAGAAGTTAGGTTTTGGCGTTTATATACCTTCTATCCCGTACATTGGATTAACAGCGGAGACAAAATCTAATTCAATCGATGAAGGTAGCCGCACCGCTTTAGGATTACCCCATGAAACCCTCGGTCGAGCGTGTATCATGCAGTTGGATAATGGCTATCCGAAATTAGATTTGACGCAGCTCAATGACATGCCTCCTTCAACTCCATTGAACAACACTAATTTGGGCTTAGTACGTATGTGCCTCGCGACTGCGAATTTAGAGGCAGATTACAACAAGCTAATAGACCTTGGTGTCGATTTCATTAGCCCACCCATGACTGCAAAAGATGGTATGGCAGAAATTGCGGTTTGTATCGATCCAGATGGAACTCTTATTGAGCTTATTCAGGTTCATCTTGATAAGTGGCGCGTTTAGGTTGATCTGAATGAATTTAGTTGGCGGTACTTAGGCGCGTAGACTGCACCTAAGGGACTCCTCTGAGGCCGGATAGAGCGACCTATCCAATTCAAGATTAAGATCAGTCTATGAAGTATCTGCACGGTTACGGTAGCAATCTGCAGAGTCCTTAACAGACCCCTGCCCTTGTTATGAAGCCGCCCTTGCTTGTTAAGCGAATTCTGATAGCCTGCGCCACAGGGGTTACGGAAATGATAACGAATACACCTTGGAAGGGCCTGTATATATGCCCTGCAGGCCAGTGTTTGCGGTAGGTTGTTGCCTCTTCTAGGCACCATTCGTATAAGGGATTTAGGCTCCTTACTAACCTCGCCTGTTTTCCTACTCATTAGACCAGTCCCTATGGTAGTTTATTGTTGTTATCGGGCAACTGGCTTGCCGGATCACCTTTTTGGGACTTATTCGAGGATATACTATGTTTACGTTTTCGAGATTAATCGCACTATCGTCACTGCTCGTGCCTGCATTCGCTGTGGCGCAAACCTCAATGTCTGTGGAGCAAAAAATTGCAGCGGCACTGAAGGGCGAGCACCGCACAGAGGCCGAGCTTGCTCGCGATGCAGACCGTGATCCGATGGCGGCTTTGCAGTTTATCGGCCTTCGAGATGACATGACTGTGATCGAGTTTTTGCCTGCTGCGCAGGCTTACTATACAAAGATTCTTGGCCCCGTTCTCGTAGAAAAAGGCCATCTGATGACGATTGACAACAGCAGCACATTCAGTAGCTGGGGAGAATGGACCGAAGAACCTGAGTTTGCGATGACCCATCCCGTAGTGATCGATAATAACTACAACAGGGCAGAAGGCCGTTATATGCCTGGTGAAATCGATTTCGGTGTAGCCGAAGCCGACTTATTTTTGCATTTCCGCGAGTATCACAATTTCAACGAAGCAGACAACATGCGCATCAATGCGAAGGTTTTTGATACCCTAAAATCGGGTGGCGAGTATGTGGTCGTTGATCACACGCGGCGTCACATGCAGCCTGAGACTGGCGTGTTGGGCCGACGTGAAGACCCCGTTGATGTGATTCTTCAGGTTCAGCGTGCAGGCTTCGTTCTTGATAGAGTCTCGGATATGTTTTTTGAAGAGAGCGATGATCTTACGCTCGAAGTCGGCCAAATACCTAACATGACCGATCGCTTCTTCCTCGTGTTCAAGAAGCCTTAGCAACTCTCAAAGTTTGTCACTTTAAAAAACGGGAAAAGACCGAAAACTAGTCGATCTTTTCCTGTTTTTAATAGGAAGGGTTTAATTAGCTAACCTATGCGGCGACTTCCTTATCTTATCGAGATCATAGCCAAGCGATTCCACTACCGCGATAAGCTCTTCATAGTCGGCATCTGATATCTGCGGCGTACGCGCCATCACCCATACATAGTCTCGAGCATTGCGACCAATAATCGTTTTCTCGTAGTCATCATCCAAGTGAACAATTCTATAATCGGCTTTAATTGGCCAGATAAACTGCATCCCCCATACTGCATTGCCGGTGTTTTCAACAACAAAGCCCTTAGGGTTGTATTCTTTGCGCTCTCCGCTAAACCCACCTTGATTAAAAGCGAACGTCGTTTCCACTTCGCCATTTGTATTTAGCCGGTATGTTTCGATGGGATTGTAGGCGTTGGTTTCGATAAATGTTGGAATATTAGCAATGACATACCAATCTCCCATGAAGCGGTTCAGATCAACCGACGCGACGGTGGGCATTGGATCAGCGGTTCTGCAAGCGCTAACCACCAACATGAAAACTATCGGAATGAGCTTGTTAGATAACCGCATACATTTTCCTCACCTTATTTATGGACGAACAACGACGGTTACGGGATCAGCTCCGAACACACTTACCAGGCTCGCTACTCGTTCTCACTGCTAACAAAGACACTCGGGTCGCCGTCGCTATCGACACTAGCATGCACAGTAATTGGCCTGCAGCAGACCTGACAATCTTCGACATACTCTTGTTCATATACACTGCAATCAATAAGAAGCTCGATCGGCTCACCGCAGTAGGGACAAGAACTATTAACTGATTCTAGGGAAAAATTACTCATGTAGGGGATACGCAGCTGCGCGAAGTTGAGATCTGTGAACATTAGAGATCGCTCACGGGTACATAATGCGCATTGGAAAAGTCAATGCGACCAGCACCTACGCTGCGTAAACCGCTGCATCCGAAAGGTGGTTAGCTATTGCGTATCTTAGGCGTCTAGCAGCCGCCGGCTCGAGGCGATGTTCGAAAAGCGTCAAATGCTGGAGAAAGGTTTTTTCCACTGCTCTTGAATCAAACGCCTGCTGAGACTCTCGAAGGTATTCAAGGCCAAAGCGAATTAAAATTATCGCGTTCACCGCGAGGCCATCGAGCTGGCCCTTAGGCCAATCTAACACGTTGACCCGCACCATCTCAGAGTAAAAAGCCTTAAATTGAGCTCGACTTTTTTCATAGAGCCCGGTGATATTGTTGAGCACTATCTGACTATGACACCCATAGTCGGCTTGGTCGCGATAGAGAAATCGATATCTTAAAAGCTCTTGCGCAAGGGACACCATAAGCGCGATGTATCCTTCTACAACGTCATTCCTTTTATCGGGGAGAAGCGCCAAGCGCTCATTTAGATAGAGCACGAACTCTGCGGATATAGCCTCGAGAAGGTCGCGCTTAGTCTTGAAGTGATACCAAAGATTGCCCTCGGAAATACCAAGCTCAGCGGCAAGTGCCGCGGTGGTCACATTGCCATAGCCGAGCTCGTTAAAACGGGTCTGCGCTAGTACGATTATGCGATCACGGGTTTTCATCTTTTGCCCTAGTGCTGAGCCTCTGGCATATCGACTACGAGACCGTCGAGCTCGTCGGTAAGTACAATCTGACACGAAAGCCTCGATGTTGCTCTTACGTTTTCAGCGAAATCGAGCATCGATTGCTCCATGTCTCCGCGCTCGCCTACTTTGTCCATCCACGCCTCATTAACAAAGACGTGGCAGGTAGCGCAGGCACAGGCGCCACCGCAGTCTGCATCGATACCTGGGACATTATTACTCACCGCGGCTTCCATCACGCTGCCGCCGGCTGGGACATCGACTTCGTGCGCCGTTCCATCAAATTCTATAAAGGTTATCTTCGGCACTGACGCCTCCTATCTTCTACTGGGTCATTTTACTGTTAGCACCGCGAGTAAATGGCGTCAGAGCGCGTTACTGATGCTTATGCGAATGTGAGCTCGTTCTACCTCTATTTCGCATGAAGAACCACGGGAAGGCGAGTATAACCAAGCACGAAGTTTGAGAGAACCCGTTCAGGCTCGCCTACAACCTCAATCCGCTCGAAGCGATTGAGTATCTCTTCCCAGAGAATACGCAGCTGCATTTCGGCAACTCGGTTGCCCATACAACGATGTATACCAAAACCGAATGATACGTGACGACGAGCATTCTCTCGATCAACCTTAAACTTGTCGGCCTCTTCGATAACTTCCTCATCACGGTTACCAGAGATATACCACATCACTACTCTGTCACCTTTCTTGATCTGCTTGCCTTGAAACTCGATATCCTCGAGAGCGGTGCGACGCATATGGGCGAGCGGTGTTTGATAACGAATAATTTCAGACACCATATTAGGGACTAGTGCAGGATTGGCTTTCAATTTTTCCCACTGCTCGGGTGCACGATTAAGTTGAATAACGCCTCCGCTTATCGAATTTCGTGTCGTGTCATTACCGCCTACTATAAGCAAAATGAGGTTGCCCAAAAACTCCATCGGATTATCGAGCATATCTTTTGTTTCGGGATCGTGCGCAAGCAGCGAGATGAAATCAAATTTGCGCGGCTCATTTTTTCGTTGATGCCAAAGCTGTCCAAAATAATTCAAACATTCTTGCAGGACTTTATTACGCTCCTCGAAAGTCACATCGCTGCGGCCGGTTGATGGTGTCGCAGTAGCTACGTCAGACCAGTAGGGGAGTAAGTGTCGGTCTTCGAATGGAAAGTCAAAAAGCGTTGCCAGCATCTGCGTTGTCAATTCGATTGAGACTCGATCGACCCAGTTAAATTCTTCTCCAACCGGCAACTCATCGAGAATGGTGCAGACGCGTTGACGGATAAGCGCCTCAAGGTCAGCAAGCTGCGTCGGTGCAACGGCAGGCTGCGCGGCACGACGTTGAACGTCATGAATCGGCGGATCCTGTGCAATAAACATCGGCGAATAGAACTCGTCTGGAGCATCGCCCACTACAATATTCTTGTATGACGAAAAGACTTTATGATTAGAGTCGACCGCAACGATGTCGTTATATTTCGTAATTGACCAGTAAGCACCGAACTCGCTGTTTGCAGTATAGTGAACCGGATCGTCTTGTCTTAGTCGCCGGAAATATTCTTCGTGTACGTTTTCCTTAAACAGTATAGCGCGTGCAGGATCAAGCGATTCGAGCGGAAGGCTCCACGGGTCTCTCCACGCCTCGGCATTCTGAGAGTCTGTTACTCTCTGTTGGTCTATCGCAGCAGCTTGGGACATAGGTCCACCTCATTTTTGGTAATGGAGCGAATCATAATTGCAATTCTAAATTAGGATATAAACCCTGGTTACATCTAAGCGCAAGCATTCGATATTACGCAAGACCAATTTTGGGCTCGCATCACTAAATGTCAGAGGCTGATCGAATTAGGGCACGAGTCCATCAGAGACGATGAAAATCTTCCCAAAATTTGGCAGAAAAAAGATTGGATTATTTGATGCGTCTTAGGTAACGTAACCGAATCGTCAAAATCTATCTGCCGCAAGTAAAAGAGCAAATTTCTACTGGATTTTGACGATAATTTGAGTAATTTCGTTACAGATAGTTACCGATAGTTACACTGCAAAACAGGTTATCGGTAGTAACGCCGATCAAGCCATGGAATAAACCTGCAAAATAGCAGCGTAGACAATGGTAGGCGTAGTTTTGTTGTATACCCTTCCCTAAGGCCAGGCGGGCAATCTCTGCTCACCAGCTCTCGCGTCATTCTTGGTCAAATTCGGATTCTCATAATATTTCGCTGTTTTGTCCTTCGCAATCCGGAGAGATCGACAGCGACTTTGCGTGAGTAAAAATAGTCTCAACCTAGTTACGCAGTCGCAAGCGGAGCCCCAATCTCCTAATCACTTGCAGAGCTTAAAAGAGGCCAAAATCAAAATATTGAGGGGGATGAACATGCAACATCGAAGTAAATTTGCGACCCAATTGATGGGCGCAGCAGCTCTTTTTTCTGCAACTAGTTTTGCAGGGCAAGTATTCGCACAGGACAGCCAGCGTCGTATCGAAGAGGTCGTGGTTTCGGCCGAACGCAGAGAAGCCTCAATCCAAGACACCTCGATTTCAATTACCGCACTTACGGGTGACAACCTCGAGGATTTCGGAATTCGTAATCAAGAGGATCTACAAAACTTTATCCCGGCAACAACAATTCAGCCCTACGATTCGACTGTCCGCGGCGTGGG
>JAFMKB010000064.1 GCA_017853205.1 Gammaproteobacteria bacterium | reverse complement strand
TCCCAATCTCACGCCTAATTTCGACGACGCAGTTTCGCCTTTGATATCCATCTCGTATCACTCCCTGAGTACACTTCTAGTCTTCGATCTGCTATATAAAGAACAGCGTAGCAGCAGTCGAAATGTACTGCGTACTTGATCAAGCCTTTAACTTACTAGCACTAAGTTGGGATGAGCGCTGATCAATGCTACCTCAATAGCGCCGGCGTAATCGGTATAACAACAATAAGATGGAAGAAAATTCACTATGGCCGATCCTTCGACCCCTCTCGATTCAACAGACTCTGCACCTCAAGTCGATAATCCCTATTTGAGTAATAAAACCCGAAACTATGCCCTCGGGTTACTCACTGTAGGCTACTGTTTCAATTTCATCGATAGACAGCTGCTGTCAATCTTGCAAGAGGCGATTAAAGTCGATCTTGGCCTTTCGGATGGTCAACTCGGTTTGCTCACCGGCTTTGCCTTCGCGATGTTCTACGTGTCTGCGGGTATTCCGATAGCGCGTTGGGCGGATAAAGGCAACCGACGCAACATCGTTGCCTATGCCATCGGTATTTGGAGCTTCATGACTGCGATCAGCGGTTTGGCACAAAACTATCTTCAATTATTTCTCGCTCGAATTGGTGTGGGTATCGGTGAGGCAGGTGGTAGTCCACCGTCGCATTCGATTATTTCGGACATTTTCCCGCCAGAAAAGCGCGCAACTGCGATTTCCATTTACTCGACCGGTGTGAACGTTGGCATCCTGTTTGGTTTTCTTTTTGGCGGATGGCTAAACGAATTTTTTGGTTGGCGAGTCGCATTCGCGGTCGTTGGTGCGCCTGGAATTCTCATCGCGATCATTATTCGATACACCCTCAAAGAGCCTATTCGGGGCCTATCGGAAGGTCGAGTAGTGAATACTGGCGTTGCTCCTCTCGGGGACGTGTTGGGTCTTCTTTGGAGCCGCCGTTCTTTCCGGCATATGGCTATCGCGGCCGGCCTTACCGCGTTTGCCGCATACGGTACGGTGAACTGGCAGGCGTCATTCTTCATTCGCAGTCACGAGATGAGCACCGGCGAGTTAGGGACATGGCTTTCCCTTTCTTCCGGCCTTCTGGGGGCAATAGGTATCCTTGGCGGTGGCATCATCGCCGACAAACTCGCGCCCCGCGATAAGCGCTGGTACATGTGGGTCCCGGCAATCGTTGGCTTCATCGGTGTGCCCTTTTTCATTACTGTGTTTCTCACTGAAGCAAAGTACACGGCTCTGATTCTCTCCTGCGTACCGGGTCTCCTTATTAATGTGTATCTCGGCAATTCAATCGCCACAGCGCATGCGCTGGTCGGCGCTCGAATGAGAGCGATGGCGTCGGCTATTTTGTTCTTCATTCTCAACCTGATTGGATTGGGAATGGGGCCAAGCGCAGTTGGATTCTTGAGCGATTATCTTGAGCCGACCTATGGCGTCGAGTCCCTGCGATATGCCATGGTATTTTTAATCCCTGCTGCGCTGTTCTGGTCGTCTTGTCACTTCATGCTCGCAACTCGCACGCTGCGCGAAGACCTCGCTAACGCGCCAGACTAACGCGCCAACCCAATGCCTAGTGGCAATTACTGTTCCGAAAGCCTTCGGGCCAGTAATTGCCCACTGGTTCTAATCACACTAAACTGACGCCTTCTATTTCCGAGCAGCGAATATGAGGCGTTTTTCGTTACAGTTCATGCAAGCAGTATTGCTTCTAATTCTTGCGCCCGTGAGCTGTCTCGCCGAGCAGGCGCTTGTTGCCGTTGCTTCAAATTTTTCTGCTCCCGCGCGCGCAATAGTGAGCGCCTTTGAGCGTGAAACCGGCCACTCCGTGCGTTTGTCTCAGGGCTCATCAGGCAAACTTTATGCACAGATTCTCAACGGTGCGCCGTTCGATCTGTTTCTTTCGGCGGATTCTGAAAAACCCACGTTACTCATCGAAGCAGGGCTCGCCGTGGAGGATTCAAAGCGAACCTATGCCTTCGGTGCGTTAGCCTTATGGGCGTCGAAAGAAGGAGTGCTCATCAATGCTGAAACGCTCCGAGCTGGAAATTTTTCTCGTCTCGCGCAGGCTAATCCACGGCTTGCACCCTACGGATTGGCGGCGCAGCAGGTCATCGACAGGCTTGCCCTTACCGACGCTCTGGCAGAAAAACAGGTGACGGGTGAGAATATCTCTCAGGCCTATCAGTTCGTGACAACTGGCAATGCCGAGTTGGGTTTCGTTGCCTTGTCACAGGTGATGAATCGTGACGGACCCATTCGAGGTTCTCTATGGCGCGTGCCGCAGGAATTGTATGATCCCATCGCGCAAGATGCGGTGCTTCTCAATCGAGGGCTAAACAACATCGCTGCACAGGAGTTCATGCGCTTTATGATGAGCGCGGAGGCAAACGGGATTCTTGCCAACTATGGCTACTCGTTAGATAGCGACGCAGTCGCTGCTGCTCGGTCTGGGGAAAAAAAGGATGGATGAAAACTTAGCGGCGATTTGGCTAACCCTCAGGCTCGCCGCGACAGTCACGCTGGTGCTTCTGCTTGTCGGTACCCCAATCGCGTGGTGGCTTGCGCGCACACGCGCGTGGTTTAAAGGTGCTATTGCTGCGATCGTCGCATTGCCCTTAGTCCTGCCGCCCACCGTGCTCGGATTCTACCTGCTGCTCACTATGGGGCCTGACGGGCCTATCGGCGCGCTGACGCAAGCACTTGGTATTGGCACGTTACCCTTTACCTTTTGGGGTCTTGTTGTTGCGTCTTGTTTTTATTCGCTGCCGTTTGTTGTGCAACCCCTACAGAATGCGTTCGAAGCGATCGGCGAGAGACCCTTTGAGGTTGCAGCAACTCTCCGAGCAGGACCTTGGGATCGGTTTTTCACTGTTGCACTGCCCCTCGCGAGGCCAGGGTTTATCACCGCTGCGATTTTGGGGTTCGCGCATACAGTCGGTGAGTTTGGGGTTGTTTTGATGATAGGCGGCAACATTCCAGGCGTGACTCGCGTCGTGTCAGTGCAGCTCTATGATCATGTCGAAGCACTAGATTATGCCCAGGCACACTGGTTGTCTGGAGGCTTGCTGTTTTTTAGCTTCGTCGTATTGTTTTCTCTCTATACTTTTAACCGGCGCGCTAGCACTAGCTTCGGGCCGGGGGGCTAGCACATGACTATTCATTCAAAAGGGGTGATCAGTGCTTGCTTTACGCTTCGCCATGAAAACTTTCTATTGGACGTAGCGTTGTCGCTGCCGGCCAAGGGTGTGACCATTTTATACGGGCAATCAGGCTCTGGGAAAACAACGCTTCTTCGCTGCCTTGCAGGGCTTGCTTACGCGAAGACAGGTTCGCTTAGTGTCGACGGCCATCGATGGCAGGGCGATGGTGTGTTTCTGCCAACCCATGAAAGACCGATTGGATACGTCTTTCAAGAGGCCAGTTTACTTGAGCATTTAACAGTTGCAGGTAATCTTCGCTATGCGCAATTCAGGGCAGGGTCGGAGAATTCCTCAAATCGGTCATTGAGTAACCAAGAGTTGATTGAATTGTTGGGCATCGAAACCCTGATGCAACGCAAACCACATCAACTTTCTGGCGGCGAAAAGCAGCGTGTTGCGATCGCCCGCGCACTGTTTAGCCAGCCCAGACTTCTCTTGATGGATGAACCCCTGGCCTCATTAGACACGCAGCGCAAGCGCGAAATCCTGCCGTATCTAGAGAAACTTCGAGCCGAACTCGAGATCCCTATAATCTATGTCACGCACTCCATTGATGAGCTCTCTCGCCTCGCTGATTGGGTTGTTGTCCTGGATCAAGGACGCGCCGTTGCCAATGGAAGCCTCGCCGACGTGCTGACCGCGTTGGATTCCCCAATGCAACAAGGCGACGCCGGCGTTGTGCTCGAGTCGACGATCGTTTCGCGCGAGGAGCAATGGAATCTCATGACGGTCGGTTTCGCCGGTGGCGAGTTGCTACTCGCCGATAATTTTCAGCCTGCGGGGACAAAGCTACGCGTTCGAATCGACGCGCGCGACGTTAGCCTTACGCTATCGCGGCACAAAGACACCAGTATTCTTAACGCCTTGCCGGCAACTGTCGTCGATGTCTCTGCAGGTCATTCTCAAGGTACGGTGCTGGTCAAGCTTCGTCTAGGTCCGAAGTCAACTGCGGCGGCCGATGAAGAGAGGCAAATGAATTCGCAATCAGGGCCTGACCGAGATAACGGCGAACTGCTGCTCTCTCGAATTACGCTCCGCTCAGCGGAACACCTCGGATTAGCAGCAGGCTCTGAGGTTTGGGCGCAGATTAAGTCCGTGGCAGTGCTGTAATAGAGCCATAGTTGCGATGCTCGGGACTCATGCTATTTGAATGTCATTTGTGACATCGCCTCGAGCAGAGGGCGGAGAGTGTTGGGTAAATCATCCACGACTTTCTGTGAGCTCAAACGATGAAACGCAGCTGTGAGCGCTTTACGTTGGTGACTTTGCAGCGTGTCGATTTTGTCCTGAAGGGTAGAGTCGGTAATTGTCAGAATGTCACGTCGCGCATGCGTTCTGTTTTGTAAAGCCTCTAATAGACCAAGGAATCTGCCCGTAACGACATAAGGGAAATTACGGTTAGCGCTAGGTCCGTGCCTCGCCTCAAAACCACCTAGAGGCAGCCCCATGACTTTAGAACGTGCAATTTTATCGGCGCCAAACCACGTGCCACCTCCTGCGAGCAAAGCCCCAGTGGTCGCACCAATCAGCAAACTGCTGCCGCCGGTAGCGACATCGAATGCGGCGCCCGTTCCAGCGCCGGCGATTGCGGCTGTCAAAGCAAGTTGCTGCCGATTGAGACCCCATACAACCCACTTTTCTGTATCGAATAGATCCCCTTCGATAGGCAAGTCTATTATTTCGCTATCAAGATTGCGGTAGTCGAAGAGCTCTTTGAGACGCCTATGGGCAGCCGATTCGATAGCGCGCATTTCGACGAAATAGCGCGCCTCTAACACAGGCTTGAGTTTTTCAGCCTGCGACTTGCTTAGAGTCTGCTGGTTTAACTGATAAGAACAAAGCAGTTCAAGAGTTTCGGCTAATAGTTTGCCTGCGTCGACAATCCGTATCTGATCTTGCTGTGTGTAATTCGCTCGCACTAGGTCAATCTGTGTGCGCCACTCGGGCGCGATCACAGCAAACGCTTCGAGAATTTCGTCGCGTCGCAATCTGTCAGCGAGCATGGGATTGAAGACCCGCACAACCTTAAAAAACTGTGACAAAGCCTGCTGCCAAGTGTCGATATGCGCATCGGACTCGATGGGGTTAATGAGAGCCATACTTGGCTGACCGCACCAGCGCAGAATTTCCATTTCGGCTTCATAGTCAGGATTGTAAGGACGCGAGCCGTCGACGACATAGAGTATCGCGGCGCCTTCCGAAATTGGCTTAAGCAAAGCAACCTCGTCAGGGAACTGCGCGGCGCAGTCATCGGAGGAGACAAAGAGCGCTATCGCTTCGCGGCGCTGATCTGCACTGGAGGCGTGTTGATTGAGCCATGCAAGCGCGCGGCGAGGGCGCTGAAATCCTGGCGTATCGATTAGTGTGTAGGACGCATCGTCTACGCGAATCTTAAATGCAGCGGCCTGCAGGGTAGTGCCGCTGCGGCTGGAGATCTCCACCGAATCATTCTGTGCAAGCGCTGCCACAATCGACGACTTGCCTTTATTGGGGTGGCCAACAACGGCGAACCTGGGCAAGGTGAGCGCGCTCATGGTTTAGCCCCATAGAGTGAAAGATGAGTGCAGTCCACAGCGCTTGCACAGAATCGACGCCACTCTTGCGTATGCGCCACCTGTGGTTCGACTAATCGCTCGTTTTTCTGCGGCGCCGACACCCAATCGATCGGCGCAATAAAAAGATTGCTTTGCTGCTCCGCGGTTAATTCCTCCCGTAGTGAGTCGGCAAGCTCTGCAAGGGGCGGCTCCCAACTCCGAACCAAAACAACAAGGGCTGGGCTGTTTGCGTAATCTACGCGCTGCAGTTGTGAGTGAAGATCAACAGGCGTTCTGTGAATAGTCGCGACCTGAAGGCGTTCTCCAATATCGGAGAGCAGAGAGTCTGGGGTATGTGCTAAATCGAATAGTATTGAATCAACTGGTATTTCGGTGACCGATTTTGCGAGCCTGTCGATCTCTGAGATCGGATTTTCGGCGCTAACTTTTCGATTTTGGTCTGTGCTTAGTGTTTCGGTTTTGCGCGTGAGCCTGTTTTTCGCGATGAGCCAAAGTAGCGTCCGTGGTGAGAGGCTGTAGCAGAGCTGTGCCGCGAGGAGAAATCGCCACCATTGCCCAACGTAGTTAGCATCGTTTGGCGACCCCTGTAGCCTGAAATCTTGAGTTTGGCTGAGCATTTCGAGGCTTGGTTGTGCAGCGCTCCAGAAACTCCAAGGCATCGCGACAAAGTCTAGGACGGGAAGGAGGTCTGAGGCTTCGAGCAATGTGCTGCGCCAGACGAAACTGATGTCCATCGCCAAAAGCATTAGCGCAAAACCGAGTAGATTGCCGGCGACAAAGGAGAGTAACCAGCCTTGGCTTAGAGAGAAAAGGATCCTTTGGCGCTGTGCTGCTCCTCCCTGTCGGGCAAGCAGCGCAGCAAAGCGCTTTGGTGTGACCCGCAGCTCGACAAGCAATGCAGCGATTCCGCTGCGACGGCCTAGGGATAAAAAAACAGCGGTGGCGAGAAGGCCAAACGCTGGTAAAAGCGCAAACAAAAAGAGTGAGAGGAGGAGATTGACGCGCCCATATTCATCGCCGCTTAGCGCAGCTACACTTGCCAACAGGCCAAGTATGAAAGCGATTAGAGCAATCATGACGCTGATCGCGCGAAGCGCCAAACTGTCCTTGTTCTCTTGCAAGTGGGCGTCGCTCCTCTCTACTTTCTATGAAAGGTTTCGCTTTCCTTATCCTTTGGCAACTAATTCAGCAAACTCGCCACTAGCCATTGCAGCTGTAAGCTCTCTGTAACCGCCGACCGAGACGTCGCCAACAAAAATTTGCGGTACAGTGCGCTGCCCCGATTTCGTCATCACCTCCATCATCAGTGCCTGGTTGCCTTCCATGTTAACTTCTTTGTAATCGAAGTTTTTACTTTTGAGCAGTTGTTTGGCTGCCGAGCAAAAGCTGCAGAGATTCTTTGTGTAGACGGTAATGTTTGCCATAACTCTATCCTAAAACGTGTTTTAAATGCCGGTGTTGCATCTCGACGCTATTGTAGCGCGAAGTAAGGAGCGGTGATATCTGCTGACTAGCGCAGTCGCCTCGCTTGATAACGCCTACCTTTGATCTTGCCGTCGTTGAGTAGGCTTAGCGCTTTCTTAGCGCCCCCTTGGGTAATCGCAACATAGGTAATCTTGTCGAGCACGGTGATTTTGCCGATGGCAACACCATCGATCTCTTTGTTCGCAGTGAGAGCGCCTAAAATATCACCAGGGCGTAATTTGTCGCGCTTACCGCCGCCGATGCTAAGCGTGACCATGGGCGGATAGAGTTTGAACTGCCCCCAGGCGGGGAGAGTATCCGGAGAGACGCTAGCGTACGAGGTGCCGCGGTAGTTATTTATCGCGGCCAGACGGTTTTCTTCAGACCCCATAACCAGGCTCGCGGCTGCGCCCGTGCGACCGGCGCGACCGGTTCGGCCAACGCGATGGATGTGGACCTCCGGGTCAGCGCTCAATTCGAAGTTGATAACGAGATCGAGTTCGTTGATGTCGAGACCGCGTGCGGCAACATCAGTTGCCACTAGGATCGAGCTGCTCTTGTTCGAGAACTGAATCAGCGTCCGGTCGCGCTCATACTGTTCCATGTCTCCGTGTAGCGCCGAGGCGTGCAATTTTTCATCCCAAAGGTCATCTTTTAACTGCTCGCATTGATGTTTCTGATTACAGAAAATAAGCGTCGACTCGGGCTTATGCAGTGCGAGAAGTCGTAAAATTACTTGCAACCTGTCGACTCGATCGACTTTGTAGAAAGTCTCTTTTATCTGTGCATTAAGCGTCTCTGACTCGATGCGTACGTCGACAGGATCGGTCTGAAAGTTTGCACTCAGCTGTGCAATCTCATCGGGATAGGTTGCCGAGAAAAGCAGTGTCTGACGTGTTGTCGGCAGATAATCGTCGATGTCGTCGATGTCTTCGATAAAACCCATGCCCAGCATTCTGTCCGCTTCATCGAGAACGAGTGTTTCAACCTTGTTAATTTTGAGCGTCTGTTTCTCCAAATGTTTTAGTAGCCTGCCGGGCGTGCCTACCACGATATGAGGTGCACGCTTTAGCGACGCGAGCTGCGGTCCCATTGGACGGCCGCCGCAAAGAGTGAGGGTTTTTACGTTAGGGATGGCGCGCGCGAGACGGCGAATTTCCTCGGCCACCTGCTCGGCAAGTTCGCGAGTGGGGCACACAACCAGCGCTTGGGTGTGGTACTGGGTCTCGTCTAGTCGATTCAGAAGGCTCATCGCAAACGCCGCTGTCTTACCGCTGCCGGTTTTAGCCTGCGCGATAAGATCTCGTCCTTCGATAAGCGTAGGGAGGCTCTGGGACTGAACCGGCGTCATCGTGATGTAGCCTAAGGCCTTAGCGGCAGCGAGGATCTCGCTGCGCAGTGGAAGGCTCTCGAAGCCGGGTGCATTGTCTACGCTATTAGATTCTGTTGTCTGTGACACGGATGTGCGCTCTTGGAATTGGGGGCGCATGATAACAGAATCGAGTCCTGCTTAGCGCGTCGCGTCGAAGACCCGCTGGCCGCCCACGAGCGTCATCAAGACTTGGCCATTCAAAAGTGCAGCGGGCTCGCGTGCGACCGTCTCGAAGGGATCGATGTTAACGAGAGTCATGTCCGCCCATTTGCCCACCTCCAGCGTTCCTGTCTCGTCTTCAAGAAAAGCAGCATAGGCGGCGCCGCTGGTGTATCCGCGAATTGATTCCTCGGTGGTGAGTTTTTCTTCTGGGAACCAGCCGCCAGGTGGCTCTGAATCGGTGCTCTGGCGGGTGATGGCAGAGTGTAAGCCGTAGAACAGATTCCAATCATAGCCCATTAGATCAGAACCAAAAGCCAGAGGAGTGTTATTGCGGCGGAAGCTGCGCCAGGCATAGGCGCCAGCAGAGCGCGCATGGCCGATGCGATCTTCAGTCCAGACTTTGTCTTCGGCGACAAAGGGCGGCTGCACTGACGCGATAACATCAAGTTCGTCATACAAGGCGAAATCATCTGGATGGACGACTTGTGCATGTTCTATTCGGTGCCGATTTTTTTGCATTGCCGGATTGAGAGCGAAATTGTCGCGCAGAAAATGCAATACCTCGCGATTACCGCCATCGCCGATCGCATGAATATTTATCTGAAAACCGGCTTGTAGCATTGCGCTTATTTCTTCTGTGAAAAAGCCATATTCCTCTCCTGATACGCCTATATGTCCCTCTCTGTCGCTGTATTCCTCCAAGAGCTTTGCCCCACGGGCACCAA
>JAFMKB010000063.1 GCA_017853205.1 Gammaproteobacteria bacterium | reverse complement strand
GCCTGCCATGAATAAATCTTCGTTTTCTTCCTCTCTTGCTGCTGCGGCCTTCGTGCTAGTAAGTTGTAGCCCCTCTGGCTCCAATGAGCAAAACGCTGCAGAAGCATCGATTACCGCCCACAAGGTCACTCAAGGCGAGGTTTCATGCGATGAACTCGCGGGGATTTCATCGTTCTGTGGGTTTAAGAATCCCGAAGACCTCGCGGTGATTCCGGGAGGTGATTTTCTGTTGGTTAGTGAGATGGGCGCATTCATGTCTGACCAGCCTAACACGCTCTCGATGCTTGATATTTCAGAGGGAGAACGCGTACCTATTGAAATTAACTGGGAGCCATCGGAGCCGCGCTGGGGTGATGCGTCGTGTCAGCCTCCCGAAGCGCCCAAGTTTAGTCCTCATGGTATCGATCTCATTACGAGAACTGATGGGCGTCATCAGCTGCTCGTCGTCAATCATGGTAACGAACAAATAGAGTTTTTCGAATTAACCGCGGCTGGATCGAACTCATCGCTTGACTGGCGAGGCTGCGCGAAACCTGGCAATGATGCCTACATGAATGATGTGGCCGGACTTGACGACGGTGGTTTTTTTGTCACGCATATGTGGAATAAGAGCACACCCTTCGACACCGTCGTTGCTCAGCTGACCGCGGGTGAAAAAATAGGGTGGGTTTGGGAGTGGCAGGAAGAAAGTGGGTTTACTAAGCTGCCAAATTCCGACGAGATGATGCCAAACGGCATCACGGTCAGCGAAGATAACACTAAACTTTTCGTTAATATCTACATGGCGAACAAAACGATTAAAGTCGATCGTCTATCAGGCATTGTCGAAGGAGAGGTGTCGGTTCGCAGTCCCGATAACGTGGTAATCGATGCCGACGGCGCGCTCTGGATTGCTTCACACCTTAATGATCCCGTTAACGAGCGTTGTGAAGATGGACACGCAGGTCCTTGTTTGCTTGAATTTCAGGTTGTGAAAGCAAATTCGGAGGACATGAGCTCAGAAGTGGTCTTCCACCACAAAGGCGCTCCGATGGGTTATGCCACGGTGGCATTGCCTCATGAGGGCAAGCTGTATTTAGGGAGCGCGTCGGGCGATCGGATCGCAAGTCTGGCGCTGCCTTAGGCCGCCGCGGCCGTTCGGCGGTACGGCAGGCCTGGTGAGGCTAAATGGCCCCGGCCCTCTTTTTGATCTTGTATTTTTGCCGTTCCCCTTTTATTGTTAGGCTTCCTAAACGTGATCCTCCAGAGGCAATAATAATGAAAGCACGTTCTCCATCATCACAAGTTCGGCTGCTCAAGAGACTCGCGTGTCTTGGCGGTTTGGCCGCTCTCGTTGGGCTCGCGCCTAGCGTAGGCATGGCCCAGAATAAAGTGACCGAAGACACAGCCGAGTGGTTTACGCTTGGCGGCGATTACGCGCACACGCGTTTTACACCGGCGGAAGAGATTTCTGCTGAAAACTTCCATGAACTCGAAGTGGTTTGGGAATGGGACGGCGCAAGCTTCGGCGGTCGTTCGGGCCGTTCCACGCCGACCTATGTCGATGGCAAACTATTCACTGTGTCTGGCGCTCGACGTCATGTGGTAGCAATCGATCCGAAGAGTGGGGAGACTATTTGGTCGTATCGACTGCCGAATACAGGACGCTGGGAATACTCAATGCGAGCCTCCTATGGCAAAGGCATCGCGTATTCGCGTATTAACGGCAAAGGCGTCGTTTATATTGCGACCCCCGGCTTCTTTCTTGTAGCGCTTGACGCCGAGACTGGCGCACCACTCGAAGGCTTCGGCGGCCAAGTCCCTGTCGATGGCTTCCCTGAAACTGGCGTAGTGGACATGCTCGCCGACCTGGGTCACATCTATGATCCATACGAAGGGATCCCACTCGAAACGGGCTATATCACTAACTCTTCGCCGCCGATTGTTGTCAACGATACGATTGTTGTCGGTAACTCTGCAGAGCAGGGCTATTTACAAGCACGAGTTGAGAATATCCCCGGTGATATCCTCGCTTACGACAAAACAACAGGCGAGTTTAAGTGGAAATTCAACGTCATCCCGCGGCCAGGCGAATATGGCCATGAAACCTGGGAGAACGATGCGTGGAAATGGACCGGAGACGTTTCTTCCTGGGCGCCTTTAACGGCTGACCCCGAGAATAATATCGTCTACATTCCAACCAACCCGCCGACGATCGATTACTACGGTGGTTTCCGTCCGGGTGATGGTTTGTTTGGTACCAGTCTGATCGCTCTCGACACCGAGACGGGTGAGCGCAGATGGCATTTCCAAACGGTAAAACACGACGTCTGGAATTACGATAACCCAGCTGCACCGATTCAGCTAGATCTCGACATTCCGGGCCGCGGTAAGGTTTCTTCAGTATCGCAGGTAACAAAGCAAGGCTTTGTTTATGCGTTCGACCGACTTACTGGTGAGCCGCTCTGGGAAATGGAAGAACGCCCTGTGCCCGCATCGAATGTGCCAGGTGAGAAGCTCTCGCCTACGCAGCCTTTCCCGACAAAGCCACCGCCCTTTGAGATGCAGGGTATTTCGGAAGACGACTTAGTGGACTTTACGCCTGAGCTTCGTCAGGAAGCTCTTGAGGTAATGGCCAACTACGACATGGGGCCGCTCTTTAATCCACCGATTCACGACACAGATCCTTCTGGCAAAATTTCTGCCGCGATGTGTCCTGGTGATGGAGGCGGGGCCAACATTACCTCACCACCGGTTGCTGACCCTACTACTGGCTATCTCTATGTCTCGTCAGCCCGCGCTTGTAGCTGGCAGCGTGTGATTCCAGGCGAGGAGGCCGATGCGCGTATCGCCGAGCCTACAGGTTCAACTTTCGCGCTGTACGCGAATGACCGCTCAGGTCGTCGCCCGCCTCGACTAGAATCTGGCATCCCTTATTTTAAGCCGCCCTACAGCACGATTACGGCTTACGACATGAACACTGGTGAACTTGCATTCCAAATTCCAACTGGCGAAACGCCTGATAGAATTCGCAACAGTCCAGCGCTCGAGGGTGTCGATATTGGCGACACTGGTACGGGTAACCAAGTGCCGATGGTGACAACTAAGAATCTGCTTATCTACTCTGATCTTGATCACGACGGCTCGACTGCATTGCTCTACGCGATCGATAAGAAAACAGGTGCTGAGTTAGATCGCATAGAGGTGCCTGCCCGCAGCCGCTACGGTATGAGCTCTTGGATGCACGATGGTCATCAATACATCATCTTGCAAACAGGTTCCAAGCTCACTGCAATGGCGCTACCTGGTGCTAAGGCTGATGGTGGTGGCGGAGGTCACTAAGGTTTAGACACCTGACAGTAGAAAAACAAAAGGCGGTAGGCCCTGCGGTCCACCGCCTTTTTTACGACTCGATTTCCGTATCTTCGTACACTCGGTTTAGGGCAATCGATAGGCCACCAATGCGCCAGGCATATCGGTGCGAGAACTGCCAATCTGTACCACGATGTACTGCTTCCCATCGTGACTATATGTCATCATTCCGTACTGCGCCGGAGCGGGGAGTGGGACGCTCGCGACTATTTCTCCTGTAAATTTGTTTCGTGCATTGAGCGTGAGTGGATCCTCATCGGGTTCGAACTGCACACCTCCTTCACTCATCGCACGCGCTTGGATCAAGAGATCGCCAGTAACCATCTGGATAGACCAGCCGAGGCCGCCAGTCTCTGGCACATCGACGCCCGCCAACAATGGGTGGTTTTTAATTTCATCCGGTGTTGGGCCTACCGGCAGTGACCACGCCTTAGCGCCTGAGTTCATATTGTAAGCGGTCAGTTGACTGTCCATTGGCTTATAAAGTCTCAGCCCATCTATCGTGGGTAATCCACCACCGCCGCCCGGGCGCCATGCCGCCACAGTGCGGCCTGTTGTCGGTGTGCTATTGGGCGTCACGCCACCTTCGCCGGGTTTGGGATAGTTGGGATTGTCTCGATCGATACCATTGGTTGGGATCATAAATCCGGGAGCGAAGCACGAGCGGCTATGGGAATTAAACATCATGCCGGTGCTGGGATCGCCAACCGGCGGATGGGGGATCACGTTGCCGGCGCCTAGACAGCCGACGTTATTTATAAAATCATTTTTGTGATCACGGGGAAGCGGAGGGACATAAAGTCCGCCTACACGATAGCCGCTGAGAATCATCATCGCCTGCTCTTTGAGCTCGGGTGTGTAGTCGATTACGAACTCTTCAGTGAGTCCGTTGGTGGCTATGGGGTCGACGGGCTCTGGCCAGGTGGGGTACGGCTGTGTTGCGGCAGTCCAATTGCCCGGGACCTCAGTCTGGATGACCGGGCGTTCTTCAATCGGCCAAATCGGCTCGCCCGTTTCTCGATTGAAAGCAAACACGAGACCCTGTTTCGTATTTTGAATCAGTGCCGGAATGCGCTGGCCATTAACCGTGAGGTCCATCAGCATAGGCGGCGTAGGGAGGTCGTAGTTCCATTGGTCGCTATGGTGAATTTGGAAATGCCAGCGGCGTTCACCTGTTTTTACATCGAGAGCAAGAACACTGCCGCCAAATAAGTTGTCGCCTGGTCTATGCCCTGCGTAGGATTGAACAGTGGAGGCATTCGTTACCAGATAGACAAGGCCTAACTCAGGGTCGGCTGACGCCGGCGCCCATGTTGATATGTCGCCCGAAAATTTCCACGCATCATTAAGCCAAGTCTCGTGACCGACTTCGCCGGGTCTTGGTATTGCGTGGAATTTCCACAGAAATTCGCCAGTCGCCGCGTCGAATCCCATAATGTCGCCCGGCACGTTCTCGATACGTGTTTGCCCATAGCTTGGTTGGTGACCCACAAGCACCACAACCACGCCATTTACGACAATGGGGGGAGCCGAAGCGGTAACCATGCCTAGTTCACGAGGGATACCATAGTCTGCGTCGTAGACGCCGCCGCCCACAAGATAGTCCTGCCACGGTTGCCAATCTTTGACCAATTGCGGCACAAGATCGATCACTCCAGTAGTAGGATAGCCGCCGACGGGGAATGCGTTGCCCCAATTTTCTAAAGGCAGTCCTGTCTTCGCGTCGAGTGCCCACAAAAAGAATCCGGGCGTCGTGATGTAGATAACGCCGCGTCCATCGATTTCAGCATAGGCGACGCCTTTGCCATAGGCCTGCCGCGGCGAACGCTGATGTCGTATGGTTTCTGGTTCTCTGAAGGTCCACAGGTTCTCGCCGGTACGGGGGTCGATCGCTACGACCTGCCGCCGCGGTGTTGCGACGGTATAGAGAGTCTCGTTGACATAAATCGGTGTCGCGCGGGAAAAGTAGTCGAGATTAGGCCCGAAATTGTCACTGCGCCAAATCCAAGCCTGCTCCAGTTCTGCAAAATTGCTTGCGTTGATCTGATTCAAAGCCGAATAGCGCGTGTTGCCGGCGTCGCCGCCTAAATAGCGCCACTCTCCGTTCTCAGTGCCAGTTAGCTGCTGTCCGTTTGCAGTTTTTACCAAGCTAAGAATCCCGGCAAGAAGGCAAGCTCCCACCAACATGCTGCATTTAGTGCTTTTCGTTTCTATGGATAGACTGAGGCTCATTGGCGTGTCCTTTTAATTATTGTGGAGGGAAGAGGTCTTTCGATGCGAGATACTGTTTTAGACCTTTAGGATTTATTCTCATTAAGCCTTTAGTCTTCGCGTTTATACAAATTCAAAGTGATTACAAAAGGCGAATAAATAAAAGATTTTGGCTAGTAGCATAATCATATTTGCTTGGATGTTGCAATTTTCTTGAAAAGATATTGACTTCTCCATCTTTACAACACAGTTTATTCTGAGGCTTCTTAGTGAAAGTAATAAGAACGACCGCAATAAGCTCAATAACAAAGCGGCTCGCTCTACACTAGTACGATCGATACATTAAAAGGGGCAGCATGGCAGATAAAGAATACGACATCATCGTCGTCGGCTCTGGTGCTGGCGGCGGCATGGCTACCTACCAATTAGCAAATGCAGGGCTTACCGTCGCGCTTGTCGAAGCCGGCGGCTTTTATGACCCCGCCGCTGATGAGCAGCGCACGCAGCTGCGGAACCCTTGGGAGTCACCTCGGCGTGGCGCGAGCACGCGACGCAGACCGTTTGGCGACTACAATGCCTGCATAGGCGGTTGGGATCTCGATGGAGAACCCTACACGCAGAAAGGTGATACCGAATTTATGTGGTGGCGCGGGCGGATGCTCGGTGGGCGCACGAATCACTGGGGTCGCATATCCTTGAGATTCGGGCCCCTAGATTTTAAGCGTCGGGACATCGATGGTCTTGGCGAAAACTGGCCGATAGGCTACGAAGACGTTAAGCCCTATTACGACAAAGTAGATAAATTAATCGGTGTATTCGGCAGCAACGAAGGGCTTTACAATGACCCCGATGGCTTCTTCTTGCCTGCGCCCAAGCCTCGACTTCACGAACTCTACTATATTGACGGTGCTCGCAAGCTCAATGTGCCAGTCTATCCGGCGCGCAAGTCGATGCTAACCAAGCGCATCAACGATCAACGCGGCGTCTGCTATTACTGCGGGCAGTGCAGTCGTGCTTGCTCCATCCACGCAGATTTCTCATCTAGTACTGCACTTATTTATCCCGCCCTGCGCGGCGGGAAGGTTGATCTCTATACCGATTCAATGGTGCGCGAGGTCATAACAGATGCAAGTGGAAAGGCGACAGGCGTGTCCTATATCAATAAAAAGGACAAAAAAGAATACGCGCTAAAAGGGCGGATCGTGGTCTTAGCTGCGTCGGCCTGCAGCAGTGCGCGAATCCTTTTGAATTCGAAAAGCGCTCAACATGAGAACGGGCTCGGTAACAGTAGCGGTCACGTCGGGCGCTATCTTCACGACTCGACCGGTGCGAGCCGCGCGGCGTTTTTACCCGAGTTAATGAATAGGGATATTTATAACGAAGATGGCGTGGGTGGCATGCACGTCTATACGCCGTGGTGGCTCGAGAACGCGGCGCTAGACTTTCCGCGAGGCTACCACCTTGAGATTGGCGGAGGCATGGGCATGCCCTCCTACGGCTTTGGTTTCGCGGCTAATCAGTACAATGAATATCTTGGTAAGCGGGTCGGCGGCTATGGTAACGGACTGCGGGATGACATTCGGCGCTTTTATGGTGCTCGCCTGAGCATAGCTTGCCGAGGCGAGAGCGTGCCGCAGTTTGATAACTACTGTGAGCTGGACCCGACTGTAGTCGATGAATGGGGTATACCGGTGCTTCGCTTTAATTATCAGTGGACCGACTATGAAATTAATCAAGCGAAGCATATGCAAGATTCTATGGAGGCGTTGTTAGAGGCCTCCGGCGGTATACTGCTCGGCGACAAGCCAGGTGTTGAGCGTAACTACGGCCTTGCAAAACCCGGTGAAATTATTCACGAGGTTGGCACTACCCGCATGGGGCTTGATCCGAAGACATCAGTAACCAATGAGTTCGGTCAGCTTCACGACGCGAATAACGTATTCGTTGTCGATGCTGGAACCTTCGTTTCGCAGGCAGACAAGAATCCTACGTGGACAATACTCGCACTATCTTGGCGCGCGTCAGATTATATTGCCGAGCAGATGAAACAGCAGAATATCTAGGGGCGAACAATGAGTGAATCAAGCGAGATTAAGCATTCGATAGAAAGACGAGACGTGCTCAAAGCGCTCATGCTAGCCCCTGTCGCTGGCGCAATGCTGGCGAGCACAGGCTGTGCATGGGTATCAGAATCGAACAAGCAGCCGACTAGGTGGACACGACTCCCTACGCAATATTCCTACGCGCGCACCGATGTGGAGAAGCAGCGCGATGCAGAACTTTTTGCAGAGACCTTTTTCCGAGAGCATGAGCTGGTTACGATCGCAGTACTGTGCGACATAATCCTGCCATCGGATCACGAAAATGGCGGCGCGCTGGCAGCGGGGTTGCCGGACTTTGTCGAATTTATGGCCAAGGATAGAGAGCACTACAAATTGCCACTACGTGGCGGTGTCGCGTGGCTTGATAATTACTCGCTCGACAATTTTGGCGCAAGGTTTGTCGAAGCTGACATCGAACAGCAGCTAGCAATCTGTGACGCGATTGCCTACCCCGATGTTCAAGACGAAGCCCTTCAACCCGGCATCGCCTTCTTCTCACTTATGCGAAATATGACGCTTACCGGCTACTACACCACCGAATTAGGTTTTCGCGACCTTGGTTATGTCGGGAACACGCCGAATATTTGGGATGGCGTCCCGGATGAGGTGTTAGCGCGGCACGGTAAAACCTATGACGCGGAGTGGTTAACAAAGTGTGTTGATCAATCGCGGCGAAACATTACGGCCGAATGGGATGATGAAATGAATCTGATCACGTAGGCTGACGAATAAACCTTCACGAGAAATTATTATGAAACCTTTTATTACCAGTGTTATGGCAGTCCTTAGCTTTCCTTTACTTTTGTTAACGCAGGGTCTCGCCGAGGAGCAGTCCGACGCTTGCGTTGGGGATGCGGGTATCAGCTATATATGCGGCTTGATGAACGCCGAAGACTTGCTAAGCGTCGGCGACAGTGGGTTTATCCTAACTTCAGGCATGAGCGGGGAGGGGGTGAACGGGCATCTCTATCTGATCAATACTGAAGATAACGGGTGGCACGATCTCGTTAGCGCCGCTAATTTTTCTCAGAATTTAGACAGTAATTCCTATCCGAGTTGCGTGGGCCCATTTGATACCACCAATTTTTCAGCCCATGGACTTGCGCTGCGAGAAACCGTCGACGGTATGTTTAATTTGTACATTACAAGTCATGGCGCAAGAGAAGCTATCGAAATTTTCGATCTGGGCATAGTGGGTGACGGCGCAAAGCTAACTTGGCGAGGTTGTGTGCCGCTTGACGAATCCATTATGCATAACAGCGTTGCGATCTTAAACGATGGCGGTTTTGCGACGACGCAATTTATGGAATGGGAGAGAGGCATTGCAGCCTCAGTGACAGGTCAGTTCAAGGGTGGCGTTGTCGTTTGGCGACCGGGCAGTGAGCCTGCTGTAGTGAAAGGTACCGAGCTTTCTGGACCTAACGGGATAGTAGTGTCTGAAGACAATCGTTATCTCTATGTTGCCGCGTTGGGCACGCGAGAGCTTGTGCGATTCGATCTTAGTCAAGAACCTATCGCGAGTGACTCGGTAGCGTTAGACATTATTCTCGACAATATCCGCTGGGGCGAATCAGGCAAACTGCTCACCGCTGGAGGTAATGTCGGCGGCAATGGCTGGTCGGTGGTAGAGGTTGATGCCGCCTCGCTCGAGGCGAAAAGAGTAGGAGGTTTGGACGGCAACGCGATATTGCAGCGCGTAAGCTCCGCACTACAAGTCGACGATCAGCTATGGGTTGGCACCTACAGTGGCGATCGCGTTGGTTATTTTGAACGCAACCAGTCGGCTCGCTGATGCAGGCGATCAACCCTCTGCGGCGCCGTCGTGTCGTTTATGCACGAGTGAACTACAATT
>JAFMKB010000026.1 GCA_017853205.1 Gammaproteobacteria bacterium | reverse complement strand
CTGTAGGCGCGTCGCTGGGCTTGCGCTACAGAGTCACCGAGCGCGACGGCGCAAAGCACGCGCCCGCCGCTTGTAACCACTTGGTCGCCATCAAGCTTAGTACCAGCATGAAAAATTTTTGCGCTTGAGTCCTCGCTTGCCTCATCTAATCCGCTGATTACCTCGCCGCTTGCATAGGACTCCGGATAACCGCCCGCCGCGAGCACTATGCCGACGGCGGAACGAGAATCCCATTCTGCTGTCTGCATATCGAGCGTGCCGTTTACTGCCGCGAGGCAGTGTTCGACGAGGTCGGATTGCAGGCGCATCATCACGGGCTGCGCTTCAGGATCGCCGAAGCGGCAATTAAACTCAACCACATCGATACTGCCCGTTGGCGAGATCATCAGTCCCGCGTAGAGAAAGCCGGTGTAGGTATTCCCATCCGCTGCCATGCCTGCGACCGTGGGGCGGATGATCTGCTCCATCGCGCGTTCCCAGATCTCCTCGCTCACGACAGGTGCGGGGGAGTAGGCGCCCATACCGCCGGTGTTAGGGCCTTTGTCGCCGTCGTCACGCGCCTTATGATCCTGCGAGGTCGCCATAGGTAGGATATTCTTACCGTCGACCATTACAATAAAGCTGGCCTCCTCGCCAGCGAGAAACCCTTCGATCACAACGCGATGACCTGCGTCACCAAATTTATTGCCCTCGAGCATCGCGTCGACAGCGGCTTCTGCTTCGGCTTCGGTCGCTGCCACGACAACGCCTTTGCCTGCAGCAAGTCCGTCGGCTTTTATTACAATGGGCGCACCCTCGGCGCGGATATAGGCTTTTGCTGCCTCGACCTCGGTGAATGTTTGGTAACTTGCAGTAGGGATTTTGTGGCGCTTCAAAAAGTCTTTTGTAAACGATTTAGAGCCTTCGAGCTGCGCGGCTGCTTTGCTGGGCCCGAAGCACGGCAGACCGCGACCGCGAAAATAATCGACCACGCCAGCAACAAGTGGCGCCTCTGGTCCGACTAGCGTGAGGCCTACGTTATTAGCCTCGGCGAAATCCGCGAGTGCGGCGAAATCCATTGTATCGATTGCGACATTGCTCAGGGCAGGCTCGCGCGCCGTGCCGGCGTTGCCTGGTGCAACGAACACTCGATCGACCAAAGGCGATTGGGCTGCTTTCCAGGCGAGCGAGTGTTCACGCCCACCGCTGCCTATCACGAGAACATTCATGTGCTATTCCTTCTCTAGTGCCGGAAGTGACGAATACCGGTAAAGACCATGGCGATGTTGGCCTCGTCTGCAGCGGCAATCACCTCGTCATCGCGCATCGAACCGCCCGGTTGGATCACTGCGGTGATGCCCGCTGCTGCCGCGGCGTCGATGCCATCCCGGAATGGAAAGAATGCATCCGACGCCATCACCGAACCCTCGACAACTAAATTTTCATCCGCAGCTTTAATGCCGGCGATGCGCGCACTGTAGACTCGGCTCATCTGGCCTGCGCCTATGCCGATTGTCTGCAGGTCTTTGCAGTAAACAATAGCGTTAGATTTCACGTACTGTGCGACCGACCACGCGAACAGAAGGTCACGAATCTCGTCAGCACTCGGCGCACGCGCGCTAACCTGCTTGAGGTCTGCAGCGCTGATAGTCGCGATGTCGCGATCTTGCACGAGGAGACCGCCGTTCACACGTTTGTAGTCTAGGCCCGCCACGCGCGTCGCCGGCCACTGACCGCAGGACAGAACGCGCACGTTTTGCTTGCTCGCCGTAATTGCCAGCGCTTCGGCTGAAACCGACGGAGCAATAATGACCTCGGTAAACTGCTGGTCGACGATGCGCTGGGCGGTTGCCGCATCAAGTTCGCGATTAAACGCGATGATGCCGCCGAACGCGGATGTTGGGTCGGTTTGGAAAGCGCGCTCATACGCTGCGAGTGCCGATTCGGCGACTGCGACGCCACAGGGATTTGCGTGCTTAACGATAACGCAGGCTGGCTCGGCGAATTCTTTTACGCATTCAAGAGCAGCGTCAGTGTCTGCAATGTTGTTATACGACAGCGCTTTGCCCTGAAGTTGTTTGGCTGTGCTGATACTGGCTTCAGCCGGCTCACGCTCAACATAGAATGCCGCGGCTTGATGGGGATTCTCGCCGTAGCGCATGTCCTGAGCCTTTAAAAACTGGCTGTTATATGTGCGGGGTAGAGCAGAGGTGTCGTCCTCTGTGTCTGCAGCAGGCAGCTTTGTGCCTAAGTAGTTTGCTATTGCGCCATCGTAGGCGGCGGTATGCTCGAAGGTCTTAACCGCAAAGTTGAAACGCGTCGCTTGATCGAGGCTGCAGTCATTGGCTTTGAGTTGAGCAATGAGTTCGTCATAGTCGCTGGGGTTTACTACAACCGTTACGAAGCGGTTGTTTTTGGCCGCAGCGCGCAACATCGTAGGTCCACCGATGTCGATATTCTCGATCGCGGTGGGCAGATCACACTCTGGGTTTGCAACTGTTGCCTCGAAGGGATAGAGATTAACCACCACCAAGTCGATCGGCGGGATATCGTGTGCGTCCATTACCGCCTGATCTTGGTCACGACGGGCGAGTATGCCGCCGTGAACCTTGGGATGTAGAGTTTTCACGCGACCATCCATCATCTCAGGGAAGCCCGTGTACTCAGAAATCTCGATTGCCGCAATACCGGCCTCCTGAAGGAGACGATAGGTACCGCCCGTAGAGAGTAATTCGACACCAAGGTCGGTGAGTGATTGAGCGAAGGGCACAAGGCCTGCTTTATCTGAAACACTGAGCAAGGCTCGGCGGATGGCGACAGAGGTGTCTGAGGTCATAGCTTGGCTTCTTTGTAGTTGCGGGTAGGTGATTGGTTAGCGCGGCGGCCGTGTGTAAATTGACGTCGCTAGGTGCGAGAGGGCGCCGATTTACAGCAGTCCATACTGTTTTAGCTTGGTGCGAAGGGTACCACGATTGAGTCCGAGCACGATAGCCGCCTTGCTCTGATTGCCCCGCGTTTGTTGCATTACCGCGGCGAGCAGAGGCGCTTCGACCTCAGTCAACACGAGCGCGTAGAGGTCTTTCGCCTGCTCGCCTTCTAATAGGTCGAAATAGTTTTCGACAGAGCTTCTCACCTGCTCTCGCAAGGTCGGGGCGTCAGAGGGGCGCAACTCGTCGAGATGGAGTGCTGCGCGCAGGGTTTCAGTTTCTTGAAGGCTTGCAGGCGCAAAAGCGGGGAGATCAATGCCAACGGAGTCGTCGTCTACACCGAATATCTCATCGAGCATAGATCCATCCGAATCGCTTAGGTTGCTCATGCTGCAATGCCTCGCGCTGCTGATTCGGTGTTTGCGATGGCCTTCTGGAAGAAGGCGTCGACTAAGTCTAACTGGTGTTGTGCCTCAGTCGCTGCGTTGAACGCCTGCATAAATTCGCGGGCGCCTTCAAGCCCCTCCGCATAACCGTTTACATGTTTTCGCGCGTAAAGTGCGCCGCGGTGTTCGCCGTAGAAACTATGAAGTTTATGCAAATGGCTTACAGCGACCTCATGCCGCTCCTGTGCCGAGGGAGTTGGTAGATGGGTACCGTCTTTGAGAAATCGCTCAATTTGACGGAATAGCCAGGGGCTGCCCTGTGCACCGCGACCGATCATCAGTGCGTCTGCGCCCGTGTGATGAAGTACGTGCTGCGCGCGCTCCGGTGAGTCGATATCGCCGTTAGCAACAATGGGGATTCCCACTGCTTGTTTGATAGCGGCAATCGTGTCGTATTCCACTGCGCCCTTGAATCGACACTCACGGGTTCGCCCGTGGACAGTCAGAAGCTGAATGCCACAGTCCTCGGCTATTTTTGCGACTTCGACACCATTGCGAGACTCGGGACACCAGCCTGTGCGGATTTTAAGCGTGACGGGAATTTCTACGGCGGCGACTACCGCGCGCAAGATGCGCTCGACGAGGTCTGTATCGCGCAGCAGTGCGGAGCCTGCCGCTTTTTTCATGACCTTCTTAGCGGGGCAGCCCATATTTATATCGATCGCATCGGCCCCAAGTTCCGCATTATGCCGTGCGCATTGCGCCATTATTCCTGGGTCAGATCCTGCAATCTGGATTACCTGTGGGCTACTGACTTCTGCCTTCACCTGACGCAATCTCAGTCGCTCTTTCTCCCACAGTTCTTTGCTCGACGGTAGCATTTCGGCAACGGTGATCCCTGCTCCCTGTTGGCTGCAGATCTCACGGAAAGGCGCGTCGCAGACCCCAACCATCGGCGCGAGGAAGAGGTTGTTACGCAATGTATATGGGCCGATGCTTTGCACGGATAGTCTCTCAATGGTTGTAACCGGCTGTAGGCTAAACCGAAGAATAACGTAGTTTTCGACAGTCTCGCTTACTCTATCTGCGGGAACTTGCAACTGTCGCTTATGATAGCGATGACTTAGGCGCAGCGGAAGACCTTTGCTTCAGCGCTGCTTTCGGACCAGTGCTATCGCGCGACACTCTATCTTCGGAGTGACTGCATTAAGGCGCCCTGAAAGCGACGGTATAGTTAACCGCCTCGGCGCCGGGATCTAGAAGCTCTAACCGAATGTTCACGCGTTCACCGGCTGCGAGCGCTCTGTTCGGATCGACCGACGCGGGCAAATACTCTTTCGGTGCAAATTCTCGCAGTGCTACGCTGCGCCGAGCCGCTGTATCAAAGCTGAGGATGAGAATTGGCGGTGCCTGTGCGAGCGGAGCCGAATTGTGCAGTCTAAAGCTCACAACAAGGCTGGTGTTGCCCTCGCTACCGGAGGCGACGGTGAGCGTCTCTCCCCGGAGAGCCGAAATATCAACAAAAGGCGGGATCGAACACGAGAGCAGGTCGCAGGACCGCGCATAGAGCGGGTAGAGTGTCGGCGAATGCTGATAAAGATGCCGGTTATACCAGAGGTATTGTGCGGCGAGCGCCGCGATTAGCAGAACAAGGCAAGCAACTTGGCCCGACACCTTGGCGACGTCACGCCAAGATCTCTCAGGCTTGGCGGTAATCTCGATAGACTCAGCCTCGACGGAGGGCAGTTCGGGCGATTCAAGCGGCTCCAACCCCCCGCCGCTGAGTAGCGCGTAGTCGGTGCTCAATGCGCGCGCACGTATCGCCGCACTCTGCGTTGCATCGAAAAGTCGGAGGCACGATCCGCAGCGGACCTGCGGCGTGGCGTCCCCGACCAGCCGCGCGCTTATTGTGATTCGAGAGTGGCAAAAGGGGCAACGGGCAGCGACTGTATTCATAGTTGTCCGATTTTGTTCACAAATTGTATTTTAAGCTAGCGCCTAATCCCGCTTATCCGAACCCAGTCTTCGCGGTGAACTGCCGAGCTCATATCAAACCATTGACTGTAGGTATCGATAATTGCTTCGGCCTGCTCGGCGAGAAGGCCCGAGAGGACAATGCTGCCTTTAGGTTTTACAAGGGAGGCAAACTTCGGCGCTAGGCTATGTAAGGGTTCGGCGAGGATATTGGCGAGCAAAATGTCGACGCTCGCAGGACTGCTGATCGCATCATATGCTTCAGGCAAGAAGGTTCCAACGCTGCCTTTTGGAAGACCGTTGCGTGCGCAGTTGTCGTTCGTGGCTAGGACAGCCTGTGGGTCGTTGTCTACGCCTTGCACACGTTTGGCGCCGAGTAGCGCGGCGGCTATCGCGAGAATGCCAGAGCCGCAGCCATAGTCGACGACGTCTTTATCGCTAAGATCCTGCGTCGCCAGCCACTGCAGGCAAAGCGCCGTGGTGGCATGACTACCGCTGCCAAAAGCAAGCCCAGGGTCGAGCATGATAGTGGTTGCACTAGGGTCGGGCGGTTCTTGCCAGCTCGGACAGATCCACAGTTTTTCGCCAAACTGCATCGCAGAGAAAGAGTCCATCCAGCTGCGTTCCCATGCCTGATCCTCGATTTTTTCAACCCCAAGGCTCTCTCTATTAACGATAGACGCATTGCTACGGAGCCAGATGAGCACTTCGCTGAGGTCTGTGTCCTCTTCGAAGAGTGCGCACAGCACGAGGCTGTCCCACAAAGGGGTGCTGTCTAGCTCTTCCTGGAATACCGGCTGATCTTCCGCATCGAGATACGTGATCGAAACAGCGCCCGCATTTAAAAGCTGTTGTTCAATGAAATCGACATGCTCGGGGACTATTTGAATTTTTAGTTGTTGCCAGTTCATGCTGGACTCTCTATTTGTTGGTTGAGCGAGAGCAGAAAGAAAAAACGGGCGGCTAATGTCGCCCATTTTATACCGTATAGAATAAAACTAAACGCGGGAATGTTAGAGTTTAAGCTTCTTCTCGAGATAGTGAATGTTGACGCCGCCTTTTTTAAACTCATTGTCGCGAGCGAGGTCTTTATGCAGCGCAATGTTGCTGCTAATACCATCGATAAGCATTTCCTCGAGCGCGATTTCCATTCGCCTCAATGCTTCCTCCCTCGTATCGGCCGAACAAATTACCTTGGCGATGAGCGAGTCGTAAAAAGGAGGCACTGTGTAGCCACTGTACAGATGAGAGTCGACACGAACGCCGTTACCGCCCGGCGCATGGAACATCGTCACTTTGCCTGGGCTAGGTAGGAAGGTTGCTGGGTCTTCTGCATTGATGCGACATTCGAATGAGTGGCCTTTAATCACAATATCCGACTGTTTGTAGCTCAGCGGGCTGCCGCCTGCGATCAACAGTTGCTCGCGAACGATGTCTACGCCGCTCACCTGCTCTGTGACCGGATGCTCGACCTGAACGCGTGTATTCATTTCGATAAAGTAGAAACGCTCGTCTTGGTAGAGGAATTCGAGCGTGCCTGCGCCACGGTATTTCATTTGCTCACAGGCGCGGATACAGGTAGCGGCGACTTCCGCTCTGATAGGGTCGGGGATTCCTGGCGCAGGTGCCTCTTCGATTACTTTTTGATGACGGCGCTGCAATGAGCAGTCGCGGTCTCCGAGATGGATAGCATTGCCTTGTCCGTCGCCTAAGACTTGTATTTCGACATGGCGAGGATTCTCGAGATATTTCTCGAGATAGCAAATGCCGCTGCCGAAGAAAGACTGCGCTTCCGTTTGTGTGACATGAATACTGCTCAGCAGATCCGCTTCGTCATGCACCACGCGCATACCGCGTCCGCCACCACCTGCCGCTGCTTTTATGATAACCGGGTAACCGATATCGCGGGCGATCTGCAAGGTGCGTGCATCATCGTTGTCTAGAGGGCCGTTAGATCCCGGTACCGTTGGTACGCCCGCCTCGATCATCACTTTAATGGCCGAGACTTTGTCGCCCATCATGCGGATGGTTTCTGCCGTAGGGCCGATAAAGGTAAAACCGCTGTTCTCGACCTGTTCTGCGAAGTCCGCATTCTCAGAGAGAAAGCCATAGCCTGGGTGCACCGCATCGGCTTCGGTAACTTCCATCGCCGAAATAATCGATGGAATGTTGAGGTAGCTCTCGGTAGGGCTTGGCGGCCCGATGCACACAGACTCATCTGCGAGATGAACATGCATGAGATCTTTGTCGGCGGTTGAGTGTACAGCGACCGTTTTAATACCGAGCTGTTTGCAGGCGCGCAGGACGCGCAAGGCAATCTCACCACGGTTCGCAATTAGTACTTTTTTAAGCATTGAACAAATCCCTAAATTGTTAGTCCGCCCCCAGCATGAACTGGGTTTGGGCGCTAAGCGATGACGATGAGGGGTTGGTCGAATTCGACTGGCTCGCCGTCTTGGACGAGAATGGCTTCGACGATGCCGGCGTGATCTGCCTCGATCTGATTCATCATTTTCATCGCCTCAACGATGCAAATTACATCGCCGGCCTTCACGTGTTTGCCGACTTCAACGAAAGGGGGAGACGAGGGAGAGGGAGAACTGTAGAAAGTGCCTACCATTGGCGATTTCACAGCATTCGCAGACGCGGCAGGGGTGGCGCTCGGGGTCGAAGCACCCGCTGCCGGCGCAGCTGCAGGCGCTGGCGCTGCGGCCTGCGGCATCTGATAGGTTACGGCTTGAGGCTGGACAGAGCTGGAACCGCGGCTGATTCGAACTGATTCTTCGCCTTCTTTAATTTCGATTTCCGCAATGTCAGACGCCTCGAGTAGTTCGATGAGTTTTTTTACCTTCCTGATATCCATTTTGCTTGTCGCCTCTTTGGTTGAGAATGCCACGCTCGGGGCACGTTAAAGGTGTTAAAAAAGACTGAGTTAAAAGCGGTTCTGAGCTGCGTGCAGGCCTGCTCTTAATGCGTGCTACTTCAGACGCGCGAGCGCCGCCTCGAGCGCGAGCTCATAGCCTTGTGCGCCGAGACCGATGATGCAGCCCTCTGCGATGTCCGAGAAAAACGAGTGGTGCCTGAAATCTTCGCGTCGATAGAGGTTTGACAGATGCACTTCGATAAAAGGGATTTCGGAGGCCAGCATGGCGTCTCGCAGGGCGACACTGGTGTGTGTAAAGCCGCCGAAATTTACGAGCATATAGTCGACCTGCGCAGCTCTCGCGGTATGGATGCGGTCGATAAGCTCTCCTTCGCTGTTGCTTTGAAAGCTGTCGAACGTATGACCTGCTTCTAAGCAGGCGGTGCCAAGGCGCAGAGTGATGTCGTCGAGGGTATCAGAGCCATATATTTCGGGCTCTCGGCTGCCTAGGAGATTGAGATTGGGGCCATTTAAGACGAGTATCGATGCCATAGTTTTGCCACATTGTGCGCTATTTGCGCGAAATTACCGATAGATTGCCAATTTTCAAAGCATTTTCGCAGAATTTAATCTGAATATCACTAGTATTAGTGATAAGGAACTCAAATTGAGTTAATCGAATAGTTCGTGCAGCGGAATGTCGACGGTTTGCGGCGGGTAGCAGAAGCCCCACGCGGCGCATCCTTGAAAGCGAATGTTGAGAGACGAATCGGCGGGCAGGGCGCGCGCAGAAGAAAGGTCGATTTCGGTGATAACTACGTCGAAATAGGCCTCAATAGCGCCGAAAAATTCGTCTTCCATTGCGAGACCGTCTGGCAAGGTGAAGGGCAGGGTTTGTCCGCCTGCTGAGAAAGCAAAACGGTGCCGATAGAGATAGTGCTCAGGCGCCGGCTTCCAGGTGATTGCTAGCTTGTTGCCGTCGACAGCGCTCAGGTGGAATGGAAAGGCGGAGTCAATGGGCAAAACCTGCGGTGTCGCATTCTGGTCTAAGAAGGAGGGGGTGCGTTCGCCAAACTGCGCACTCGCGAGCGTCGCACTCAGTGCTAACGCGGTGGCGACAGCGCTGCAGAGCAATCCCTTCAATGAACTGCTCGGAGCGCGATTTTTGCGGTGCGCAGCGTGTGAAGTGGAGCGCATAGTCGACTCCTTTTTGATTGCTAGTCGTTGAATCTGTCGAACACGAGGCACGCATTGGTTCCGCCGAAGCCAAAGCTATTGGACATCACGCGATCGAGTTTGATGTTGTCTATTCGTTCAACCGCGATGGGCAGGCCTTCTGCCTCAGGGTCCAGCGTGTCCACGTTTGCCGAGGCTGCGATGAAATCATTACCCATCATCAGCAGGCTATAAATTGCCTCCTGAGCGCCTGCCGCGCCCAAGGAGTGGCCGCTGAGTGACTTGGTAGAGTTGAGCGTCGGGACGGCGTCGCCGAAGACATTCTTGATCGCTCTCAGCTCGGAAACGTCGCCGGCGGGTGTGCTAGTCCCGTGCGTATTGATGTAGTCGACCGATCCCTCAAGACCGTGCATCGCCATCTGCATGGCGCGTGCGCCGCCTTCGCCAGACGGCGCAACCATGTCGTAGCCGTCAGAGGTGGCGCCGTAACCGGTGAGCTCTGCGTAGATTTTGGCGCCGCGAGCCTTCGCGTGCTCCAGCTCTTCTATTACCAATACCGCACCTCCACCGGCTATCACGAAGCCATCGCGGGCCGCGTCAAACGCGCGCGAGGCCTTGTCAGGGGTGTCATTGTAATTGGTAGAAAGCGCACCCATCGCATCAAACATGTGTGACATAGTCCAATGCTCTGCTTCGCCACCGCCAGCAAAGACAACGTCTTGTTTACCCAGTTGAATAAGCTCTGCGGCATGGCCTATGCAGTGTGCGCTCGTCGCGCAGGCCGATGAAATGGTGTAGTTGACGCCCTTAATCTTAAAGGGCGTTGCGAGGCAGGCCGACACGGTGCTGCTCATCGTACGGGTGATGCGGTAGGGGCCAACGCGGCGCAGGCCTTTTTCACGCATTATGTCGGTAGACTCTAGCTGCTGTTCGGAGGAGCCGCCACCTGAGCCGACTACTAAGCCGGTGCGAAAATTAGACACTTGCTCCTCGTTGAGACCGGAGTCTTCTACCGCCTCTTTCATTGAGAGATAGGCATACGCTGCAGCATCCCCCATGAAGCGATAGAGTTTTCGGTCGATGAGCTCTTCGGCATTGATTTCAACGCTGCCACTGATGTGGCTGCGCATGCCGACGTCGACGTAACTTTGATTGTGTTTAATGCCGCTGCGGCCCTGCTTAAGTGAGTCGAGAACTTCTTCTTTATTGTTGCCGAGACAAGAAATGATACCGATTCCAGTTACCACCACGCGACGCATATATTTCACCAATCTTTAAATGTGTGGAGTTCCAGAGGCGCAGGAACTCGGTTGTTTCGTTTTTGCGTTAAGGCATGAGACCGCGGCGACCTAAAACGTCGCACCGGGCTGGAATAGGCCGACCTTAAGGCTCTTAGTCGAGTAAATCTCGCGGCCATCAACCGCGACAGTGCCGTTGGCGATACCCATAGTCAGCCTGCGGTCTATCGTCCGCGTTATGTCGAGCTCATACGTGACGAGCTTCGAAGTAGGCAGCACCTCGCCGCTGAATTTCACTTCGCCGACGCCGAGCGCGCGACCTTTGCCCTCGCGTCCGCTCCAGCAGAGCCAGAACCCGACAAGCTGCCACAGGGCATCGAGGCCAAGGCACCCTGGCATCACTGGGTCGCCAGGGAAGTGGCAGTCGAAAAACCAAAGGTCGGGACGGATATCTAGCTCGGCGATAATTTTACCACGCCCAAACTCACCTCCGTCGTCATTGATGACCGTGATCCGATCCAGCATGAGCATATTATCGACAGGCAAAACGCCTTTACCTGGGCCGAATAGTCGGCCGTAGCCACATTCGACAAGCTCTTCGAGTGAGTAGGCGTTCTTGGGTTCGAACACAAATGGGGCATCGGACATGTTTTAAGTGCTTTCCTTTTGGCGCCCATAGGGGCATAAACTCTAATCGACGATGTTATCGCGACAGATTTAATTAATCGACTGATATTCGTGAGTCTTGAGACGGTTGCGATTTTCGGTTGCAGACTGTTTTATGGATGTCACAATTTCTTTGCTAGAATGCGGACTCCCAAAAAGCGGCGCTCGCCAAGTCGCCTCAGAGTAGAGAATTTGTGTCCGAAATTAAACCCTCGTTAGGCTCTTCCTCCCTGTCATTTGCAACCCTGATCCCGGTAGTGATCTCGGGCGGGGTTGGTTCGCGCCTCTGGCCCGTATCAAGAGCGCTGTTGCCCAAACAGTATATTGAGATTCCGGGCATGGTTGGCTCGCTTTTTCAAAACACGCTCGAACGCGTAAAAGGCCTAGATGGCGTTGCGGAGCCGATAGTCGTTTGCAGCGAAGAGCATCGATTTGTCGTCGCTGAGCAACTTCGTCAGATAGACGTTGGGGCGCAGCTGCTCCTTGAGCCCTACGGGCGCAACACTGCGCCTGCAATCGCGCTCGCAGCGATGGAGGCCATGGCGTTGGGTGAGGATCCGCTATTGCTCGTGCTGCCTGCGGATCACTTGATCGAAGATACCGCGTCACTCCATCGCGCCATCGGGATTGCACGCACCCTAGCGATGTCATCTCGCCTCGTTACCTTCGGTATTCCACCGCGCAGCCCCGAGATCGGCTATGGCTATCTGCAGCAGGGAGATGAAATAGCAGGGGGTGGTGTTGATGTCGTTAAGTTTGTCGAGAAACCCGACCTCGCGACCGCGCAGCGGTATGTCGACGAGGGAGACTACCTTTGGAATAGCGGCATGTTCCTATTCAGGGCGTCGGTTTTCTTGAAACATTTAAAAATTCACGCGACTGACATCCACGAGACGTGCACGGCAACTCATGCAGCGCTCGAGCGAGAAACAGATTTTGCCCGTATTCCCGATGCCGAGTTTCACCGCTGCCGCTCCGACTCTATCGATTATGCGGTAATGGAGAAGGCGGGTGGGGTTGCAGCTGTACCTTTGAATGCAGGCTGGAATGACCTAGGCGCGTGGGACGCCCTGTGGTCGGTGCAGGTAAAAGACGGCGATGATAATGTGGTGAGCGGCGACGTGCTGACCGAGGAAGTTTACGGAAGTTACATTCAGAGCGAATCCAGACTTGTCGCTGCGGTTGGCGTGCGCGATGCAATAATTATCGAAACCCCCGATGCTGTTTTGGTGGCAAATCGCGAGGATGCTCAAGGCGTCAAGAAAATCGTCGATCAGTTACAGGCTCTCGGGCGAAGCGAGCGTCTAGCGCATCGCCGCGAGAGGCGACCGTGGGGAAGCTTTGAGTCGCTTGCAAGCGGGCAGGGGTTTCAGGTGAAACGAATCGTGGTTAATCCTCGCTCTTCTCTGTCGCTGCAATCGCATCAACACCGCGCAGAACACTGGGTCATGCTTACTGGCGTTGGTCGCGTCGAATGTGACGAGAAGGTAATCGATCTCCAGCCCAACGAGTCTACGTTCATCCCCAAAGGCAGTAAACATAGACTTAGTAATCTAGGAGATGCGCCTATCGAGCTGATCGAGGTGCAGGTTGGCGACTATTTGGGCGAAGACGATATTGAGCGCTACGAAGATAATTATGGGCGGCTGCCGGGTTAATGCGTTAAGGGCTAGTGCCCTGCTAAGTGACTCAAGCCAAGTGGTAAGCAAGCGCATCGAAGTCTGTTCGTCTCTATAATTGGAACGAGGAGTTAGCAGTGGGACTTATTAATAAATGTTTATTTCCTGCCGCGGGATACGGCACTCGATTTCTGCCGGCGACCAAGGCGATGCCTAAGGAGATGCTGCCACTCGTTACCAAGCCGCTAATCCAATACGGCGTGGAGGAGGCGCTGGACGCAGGCATCACAGGGATGGCGATAGTTACGGGTCGCGGCAAGCGCGCGATAGAAGATCATTTCGACATCAGTTTTGAATTAGAGCATCAAATAGCAGGATCAGATAAAGAAAGTCTCCTAGACGGCACGCGTGACTTAATTAACCGCTGCACCTTCTCCTACACGCGCCAGAACGAGATGCTCGGTCTCGGCCATGCGATTCTTGTCGGCGAAACACTGATTGGCGATGAGCCCTTTGCTGTATTGTTAGCTGATGATTTCTGCCTAACCGAAAGCGACTCGGTTCTGGCGCAGATGACCGCGCTCTATGAGCAGTATCGCTGTTGTATTGTTGCCATTGAAGAGGTGCCGCTTGATCAGGTTTCTCGTTACGGCGTGATCTCTGGGGTCGAGGAAAGAGAGGGGCTTTTCCGGGTGAATGAGATGGTAGAGAAACCAGAGCCGGCGGCGGCGCCGAGCAATCTTGCTATCATCGGACGTTATATTCTCACGCCGGCTATTTTTGAGGTATTGCGCAACACTGCGCCGGGCCGCAACGGTGAGGTTCAGCTTACCGATGCGCTGCAAACCCTCGCGTCTCAGGGACAGGTACTAGCCTGTCGCTTCGACGGCAAACGCTTCGACTGTGGCAGTGTCGAAGGTTATATCGACGCGACGAATGTGTTGTATCGGCGCACTATTCATTCAGAGAGCGAGCAATAGCTAAATGGTTCAAGCACTCGATTGCTTCAAAGCTTATGACATACGTGGACGCGTGCCTGAGCAGTTAAATGCCGATGTCGCCTACCGGATTGGACGCGCATTCGCAGCACATTTGAAACCTAAAAGCGTCGTCGTCGGTTTCGATATTAGACTAACGAGCCAAGAGTTGTGTGCCGCCCTGAGTCGCGGGCTTACCGACGGCGGTGCCGATGTCACGAACATTGGCCAGTGCGGCACCGAGGAAATATATTTCGCCACCAGTCACCTTGGTTATGATGGCGGGATCATGGTGACCGCAAGCCACAATCCTGCAGACTACAACGGCATGAAGTTCGTGCGCGAAGGCTCGCTGCCGGTGAGCGCCGACACCGGCTTGCTCGCAATAAAAGACCTTGCAGAGAAAAATGAGTTTGCCAAACCCGCGCTGCAGGGCGCAATCGACTTCGCTGATCTGCGCGGCGCCTATCTTGCTAAGCTGTTGAGCTTTGTCGAAGTCGACAAATTAAAACCATTGAAAATCGTCTGCAATGCCGGCAACGGTGGAGCAGGCGCCACGATTGATATGCTCGAGCCATTGCTGCCCTTTGAGATAATCCGTGTGCATCATGAACCAGACGGACACTTTCCAAACGGGGTACCGAATCCCATGCTTGAAGAGAACCGAGCGCCGACAACTGCGGCTATTCTTGAACACAAAGCCGATCTCGGTATTGCTTGGGACGGTGACTTTGATCGTTGTTTTTTCTTCGACGAAAATGGCCGCTTTATCGAAGGCTACTACTTGGTAGGTCTGCTCGCGCAGGTGTTTTTAGACGCTGAACCCGGCGCGAAAATCGTCCATGATCCAAGACTCACTTGGAATACTCAGGAGATTGTCGCTGCTGCCGGTGGCAAGGCCATCCAGAGCATGACAGGACACGCTTACATGAAAGAGTCGCTGCGTGCAGATAAGGCTGTTTATGGTGGGGAGATGAGTGCGCACCATTATTTTAGAGACTTCTACTACAGCGACAGCGGCATGGTGCCATGGCTGTTGGTGACGGCGCTCATGGCAGCGAGAGGTAAGCGCTTATCCCAGCTTGTTGATGAGCGCATGCAGGCGTTCCCAGCCAGTGGTGAGATTAACCGCACTATCGCAAACCCGGAAGCGCTGCTCGCCGCTACGCGGGCGCGCTATGAGTCCGCGGCGATCGCTGTCGAGAATGTCGATGGCCTGAGTATGCGCTTTGACGCATGGCGATTTAATTTACGGCTATCGAATACCGAGCCTGTCGTGCGACTCAATGTCGAGTCGCGCGGAGATGAGGCGCTGATGCGCGAGAAGACAGCCGAACTCCTGGATTTGATGTCACAGGCCTGATTTTCTCGAAGCCATAAAAGCCAAAGAAAGCCAATCAAGGCTGAGTTGATTCGCGACTGGTGTAAACAGCCGGTTGTCGTTAGAATCGCGCGCATTTTGTACTCGCTAAATTTCATTTAACTCCTCCAGCCTGAGTCTCTCAATTGGCTGGTTACTCGAAGGATATAAGCATGTCTAAATTCGAAAACGTCACCATTATTAAGGCGGCCAACGTCTACTTCGACGGCAAAGTGACAAGTCGCACGATTGAGTTCTCCGATGGCTCGACTCAGTCACTCGGAATCATGCAGCCAGGCGAGTATGAGTTTGGCACAGCGAAGCGCGAGATAATGGACATTATGTCGGGTGCACTGTCAGTCTTGTTGCCCGGAAAAAGCGAATGGCTAAATATTGTCGGTGGCGAGTCGTTTGAGGTGCCTGCGAATGCCTCATTTAAGGTGAATGTAAGCGCTGTGACTGACTACTGCTGCGCCTACCTCGACGATTAATGATCAGTCGCTGCTGCGCTAGCGCGGATCTCGCCAGCTGTTAATCATGTGAACAAGCGCGCGCGTCGATGCATCGAGTGTCGACGCGGACTCCGCTGACCCAGAAGATTGAGCCGGTTCGCAGAGCGCCGCATACACGTCCTTCGAAAGGCGTTTACCTAGCTCCACACCCCATTGATCGAAAGCATTAATATTCCACAGCACGCTAAGTGCAAACACTTTGTGCTCGTAGAGGGCGATCAGCGAGCCTAGATTTCGCGGGGTAAGCTGCTTGATAAGCAGCGTTGTGCTAGGCCTGTTTCCTTTGATTGTCTTTTGTGGATCCCAGTTCACGCCTCCGATGTCAGCGCTGGCTTCGTCGCCATTCATTAGCGCCATGCTTTGGCTCAAGCAGTTCGCAAGTAGATGTCGGTGTCGCTCGTCAGCGTTATCAACGCTTGCCGTGGCCAGTGCGATAAATTCAACCGGCGTGAACTCAGTGCCTTGGTGCAATTGCTGAAAATACGAATGCTGACCGTTCGTGCCGGCGCTTCCCCAAATTATTTCTGAGGTCCCCTGAGTGATAACTGCGCCCTCTCGACTGATGGATTTTCCTAGGCTCTCCATATAAAGCTGCTGAAGATAGGCAGGGAACAGGCTAAGGTCTTGGCTATAGGGTACTACAGCGGTGCTCGGACTCGCGCCGTATTGTCTGTACCAATAGGCGATAAGTGCCGAAATCACGGGCAGGTTTTTATGCAGTGGTGCAGTCTCGAAATGCGTGTCCATCGCGTGTGCGCCGGCCAATAATTCTTCGAACGCCTTGAAGCCGATCGCAAGAGCGATAGGCAGTCCAATCACTGACCATAATGAGAAGCGCCCGCCGACCCAATCCCATAAGGGGAAAATATTTGTTTGTTCGATGCCAAAGTCACACGCTGCAGCAATGTTTGCAGAAACCGCCACGAAGTGTCGAGAAACAGCGGTCTCGTCGCTGGCAGCAACGAGCCAGTCGCGCGCGGCTCGCGCATTGGTGAGGGTTTCGAGCGTGCCGAAGGTCTTCGAGGCCACGATGAAGAGCGTGGTCGCGGGGTCGAGTCCTCTGAGCGTGCGGGTAAGATGCGCGGGGTCTACGTTAGAGACGAAGCGAACATCGGGTCTTCCTTGGGCGAAATCGGCGAGCGCATCGACCACCATAGCAGGACCAAGATCCGAGCCGCCGATGCCCAGGTTGATGACCGTTTCAATTGCTCGGCCGTCGTAGCCTGTCCATGTGCCCGAATGAATGCGGCCCACGAACTCTCGCAGAGAGGCAAGTGTTTCGCTCACCAGCGCCGCGTGCGGCGCATTCGCGGCGAAGGGGCTGCGAAGCGACGTGTGCAGCGCGGCGCGTCCCTCCGACTGATTGATTTTTGCGCCACGAAAAAGTGCGCCAATCGCGCCCTGCATGCCACAGGCCTCGGCGAGTTCAGCTAATGCGGCAAGCGCCTGCGAGTCGATGAGACTTTTCGAATAGTCGAGATGAATCTCGTCTACGGTGAGGCTGAACTTCGCACTGCGCTCGGCGTCATTCGCGAAAAGCAGCTTGAGTGTCTGTGAATCGCGCTGACCGTAGCCTTCGGCTAGAGGTAGGAGCTGGCTTGCGAATGTGCGAAGCCGCGAATCTAAGGCTTCGATTGCGGCGCGGTTTCTACTAAATGTCATACACTTGCCTGTGAATCGCGATGGGTTAAGGTCTTTACTACGCCTGCAATGTTAAGGTTCTCAGGCGGCAGAGACGTTCGAGTTAACGCCGACGGCTGAAGGGTTAGCGATAGGACGCACTTTAGCATAATCGTGAATCTACATACTCGTCACCCACCCCATAGTTAGCAACTGTCACGGGGTAACGAGGGGTAATAAGTGTGAGTGAGCGGTTCACGGCTGATGAAAAAAATCCTCAACTGGGCTATTGAACCGCTCGGAGTTTGTGGTTAAACTGCGCGCCTTGTTAGACGGAGCTCGTTCTGAGCGCCATCAAACATTGTGCCGCTATAGCTCAGCCGTGGTAGAGCAGCTGACTTGTAATCAGCAGGTCCCGAGTTCGACTCTTGGTGGCGGCACCATTTTTTCTCTTTTGTTCTCTCTTTTGTTTTCTCTCTGCACGTCCATTACAAAAGACTCGTGAGAGAGACATGCACGAAAGATTCCTCAAATAGGGTTTCTCAGTCGGATTTCTCAGTCAGTTTGCCAGGACAACCCCCACACATCGGCTCTTCAGCGTAATTTCTCAGACGGTGGCGCCCAGACCTCCTCTATATTCGCGGCTCGTCCATGCTTCTTTGCCGAAACTCGCCCACTGATCTACACTTGGCGTCATATTTTTCCGCGAGCACATAGACTCGCCAAACGACTCGAGATCTCGCCGAAATGACCGCAGCCGCGCCCCTAAGTATTACCGAAATTCAAGAGCTCGTCGCAGAGCACGGCGCAACAGTGAGCCTCGGGCGCTCTATAGGTGAGCTTATCGCCGATGGAGAGCTGCCGCGTCTAGCGGACGCGACGGTACTAAAGGGCAAGGTGTCGGATTCAGTTTTTGGCGAATCACTTATTGCTTCTGACGGACGCGAGCTCAGGCTCATGTTTCGCAATAACCGAATTTCGACTCACGACGTCAATCGCGGCGCGATTCCATTTAAAGACCAAGTCCTCGCCCTCAACCATGATCATATGCGCCGGCTTGTCAGCGGCGCGATCGGTACCTCGCAGTTTGAAGTACCGGGTCTTGCTGCTACCTCGACCGTGATTCCTGCTGAGAACCTTGAGCTGGTGATGCTCGAGAATGTCCTGCGTCGTTACATGGCCAAGAGTTCGACGTCGACGTCGCTTTATCAGCACTGGCTCGCAGCAAAGCAGAGCGGGGCACGTGTACTGCGATTCGCCGGCCACGAGCTTGCGGTAAACAGCCTCGAGCCGAATGGCTGTCTTCCCTATCTTCTCGACACGCCGAGCAGCAAGGCCGCGGTGGATGAAACAATGGATGCTGAACAGCTTGTCGCGATGGGCGTTTGCACCGAAGGGCAGTATGCGCAAATACGCAATTCCTCTCTAATGGCCTTCGGCATCGTGACGGAACACCTCCGTGAGCGAGGCATGGTGCTTGTCGATACAAAAACTGAACATGGGATAAACCGAGCCGGTGAGATTGTTGCCGCTGACGAGCTTTATACGATGGATTCTTCGCGTTTCTGGCGTCTGGATGACGCGGGCAAACTACTCACCCGCGATGGCGAGCCCATCTCGTTCTCGAAAGAGTTCGCGCGTGGCATGGTGACCGAACACGATCAACAGTTCACTCAGGCTCAGGCCAATGAGATCGCAGTGCGTTACATTGAAGGCTTGCAGCATTTGTTGGGCGTGCGTTTCGTGCCTGATTTGAGACCGCGCGACGAGCGTCTCGTCGAATCGGTGAACCTGATACTCGATACACTTACCTAGCTGAGCGCTGCGCCTAACAAGGTCTCAAATGGCACCCGCCCTCCACTCAGGGAGTAACATGATGAAACAGCCTCTCAACGCTCGCAGATTCTTTGCACTCGCTGCAGTGTGCTCTTCGATACTTTTATTGAGCAGTTGCGGGGACGGTGAGTCTCCAACCACTGTCCAATCGCAATCTGAACAAGGGGAAATTGTGACCGACTCTCGCCCGCCTTCGCCGACCGTCGAAGACTATCGACGCGCTGAGCAGATGCTCGCACCCAACATGATGCCGTTGCTCGTCGATGAGATTCGCGCGCACTATTGGCAGCAGGATGACAGGTTGATTGTTCGACGTCGCACCGAGCAGGGGAGCGACTATGTCCTTGTCGACCCCATCGCGGGCTCGTCTGTCGAGCTGTTCGATTCTGCTCGAGTTGCGGCTCTGCTCAAACTGCAGACAGGTGCCGAAGCGGCAGACACAGCTGAAAAAATAGACGCAAATGACCTGAATTTACGCAATCTAGTGCTCGAAGCGAATGAACTTAGATTCGACTTTTCCGGTGACCGGTTTGCTCTCAACCTAGACACTATTCTTTCAAGCGATGCAGCCCTCGCTCGACTGCAAGCGCCACCGCCGCATCAGTTCCTTTCACCTGACGGCGAACGTGCAGCCTTTATCCGCGAGCACAATCTATGGGTTCGCAGCACGCGTGATGAAAGCGAAGAGCAGCTTACTTTCGATGGATCGGCCGACTACGGATATGCAACGAATAGCGCAGGTTGGATTCAGGATCCAGGCCCCGTGCTACTGTGGTCACCGGACTCATCAAAAATCGCGACGTTTAGGCAAGATTCTCGCGAGGTTAAAACGCTGACCCTTGTTGAGACTGCGGTGGGACACCCGAGAGTAGACACCTGGAAATACCCACTGCCAGGGGATGAGCATGTGTTCATGATCGAGCGTGTCGTGATACATCTCGATCCCAAGCCGCGTCTCGTCGCGCTCGATTTGCCTGCAGAGCCGCAGCGTTCGACCACGACCGATCACATTGCAGGCCGTAGTGGTGAATTCCTCGACGTAGAGTGGAGTGCGGATAGTGCCGCGCTCGCCTTCGTGTCGTCTTCACGCGATCACAAGATTGCCCAATTGAGACTGGCGGATATTGATACAGGCGCGGTCCGCGATGTCTATAAGGAAGTCACCGAAACTTATTACGAGTCGGGATTCGATGCCGAAAATTGGCAAGTGCTGCATGCGACCAATGAATTTATCTGGTTCTCTGAGCGGAGCAACTGGGGCCACCTTTACTTAGGCGATCTCACAACCGGCGAGATTAAAGCGCCTATAACAACCGGCAACTGGGCCGTGCTACAGATGCTCAGAGTGGACGAGGACACGCGCACGATCACCTTCATTGGCTCGAATCGCGAAGCCGGCGATCCCTATTTTCAGTATCTGTATCGAGTCAGCATTGATGGCGGTGAGCCAGAGCTCCTTACTCCAGAACCTGCACATCACGACCTCAGTCTCGCACCAAGTGGACGTTTCGTTTTTGATAGCTATTCGACACCAACGACCCCGCCAAGGAGTGTGTTGCGCCGCGCGAATGGCGAGGTAGTACTCACGCTTGCAAACACTTCGCTCGATCGTCTACTTGCAGCAGGATGGGTCGCCCCAGAGCCTTTCGTGACCAAGGCGCGCGATGGACTTACCTCTATTCATGGACTGCTTTATAAACCGTCGAATTTCGATGAGTCGTTGAGTTACCCTGTTCTGAACTACCTCTATCCGGGACCTCAGACTGGCAGCGTGGGCAGTCGTGCGTTTAGTGCTGCACGCCGAGATAAGCAGGCGGTGGCAGAGCTAGGGTTTGTTGTCGTCGAGCTCGACGCGATGGGCACGCCGGGCCGCTCGAAGTCATTCCACGACGCGTACTATGCCGACATGGGGGACAATGGACTGCCGGATCAAATCGCCGGCATTCGCGAGCTAGCCGCGTCGCGCCCTTGGATGGATCTCGACCGCGTTGGCATCTGGGGACATTCAGGCGGCGGTTTTGCGTCGACAGCGGGGATTCTACGCTATCCCAAATTTTACAAGGTTGCTGTTTCGGGCGCGGGCAATCACGACAATCGAAATTATGAGGACGACTGGGGCGAGAAGTGGCAGGGACTGCTTGAGACGACTTTGGTCGAAGAGACAGGCTCCGGCGCCAAGCAGGTAACTAATTACGATGGTCAGGCGAATCAGTTGCTTGCCGATCGACTCGAAGGGAAACTGCTCTTAGCCCATGGACTTAGGGACGACAATGTTCATCCATCGAATACGCTGCTAGTTGTGCAGGCGCTGATCGAGGCCGAGAAAGACTTCGATCTCTTGCTGCTCCCAGACGCAGGGCACGGATTTGGTAACTCGCGTTATTTCATGAAGAAGCGCTGGGACTACTTCGTGCGTCACCTTGCGCAGAGAGAGCCAGTCGCAGATTTTCGCTTCGCGGCGAACATCCCTTAAGGGACGTAGCGAATTGCTTATTGAGATAATTCAATGGCGTTCGAGATGCATCGCCGCAGTAGTTCGCTCTGACTTGCACTTAAAGCGATCGCTAAGGTAGCCTCAACGTACGTTTCATTATAGACAGAGCAAAGCAACGAAAGTCATAGATAGAAAGATAAAGATAAAAAGAGAGATCATTTCGCGCGTTGCTATTCTGATATTAAACTCGATTGAAGCCGATTACAGCCATAATAACCAAAGAGGCAAACAATGATTCGATTCGATAAAAAGACCGCGGTGTGTCCCCGTTCGCTAATATTGTTTGGGCTTACCGTGAGCGCGATGCCGCTCTTGGCGCTAGCGCAGGAGGCGTCTGATTGGGAGCCGCCAAAGCTAGACTGGGGCGTGCCGGACGTGCAGGGGATATGGAATTATCAGACGCGTTCGTCGCTCGAGCGCCCCGCAAACTACAACGGTAAGCTTGAGATATCTGAGCAGGAGATGCTCGAGACGATGGTGTCTACACCTGACTATATTGCGTTTCTCGAGGCCACCGGTGCAGAGGCACCCGGGCCTGAGAATGTCGGCGGCTATAATGGCTTCTGGATCACGCCGGGCGATACCTTGTCATTTATGAACGGCTTTTACAGAACGTCGATAATTACTTATCCAGAGGATGGGCGCATCCCGTGGCGTGAAGACGGGAAGGCCGTGCGAGCCTCGCAGCGGGAAGACCTGCCGATGGGGCGCGCCGAAAGCGATGGCCCAGAGGGTCGAACGCTCTCTGATCGATGCTTAGTGAGCTTCTCATCAACGGCACCGTTTTTGAGCAGTCTTTACAATAACAATATGCAAATTGTTCAGTCGCCAACGCATGTCATGTTGCTTGCTGAGATGGTGCACAACGCGCGTATCGTCCGTATTGATCAAGAATTTAAAGATCTACCCTATGAAAAGTGGCTGGGAGACTCCATCGGCTATTACGAAGGCGATACGCTTGTTGTCGAGACCAAAAACTTCAATCCTTGGCAGGTTCAAAAAGAGCGCCTAATCTCAGAGGGCATCCACCTCACTGAGCGTTTTACTCGTGTTGAAGATCAGAAGCTTCACTACTCATTTACCATCGACGACCCGGCGCTCTACACCGAACCTTGGACGGGAGAACTGCCGATGTACGGTAACTCTGAGCTATATGAATACGCGTGCCACGAGGGAAATTACGCGATGCGTGCGATCCTTGCAGGCGAGCGCAGGCGAGAAGCAGACGCGCAATAACCTATGAGTGCGAGGCCACAAAGTGGCGGGCACATTTACTGCTGCTACTAAAAATTAGAAGACCATCGAGGACCGCGTGCCTATGACTCAGATCGAAGCGGCTATTGCGGCCTACGTTAATTTTATGTGGGGACTGCCGCTGGTAATCTTATTAGTCGGCGGCGGCTTTTTCTTCATGCTGCATTCGCGGCTCAGACACTTCCGCTATTTTCGCCACAGCTTTGATCTGCTCCGAGGGAAATTTAACGACGACTCCGACAGCATCGGCGGAGATATTTCGCATTTTCTCGCGTTAGCTACGGCGCTCGCCGGCACGATGGGTCTGGGCAACATCACTGGCGTGGCAGTTGCCCTTACCGTCGGCGGTCCTGGCGCAATCTTTTGGATGTGGGTTACCGCAATCGTCGGCATTAGCACTAAATTTTATACGGCAACGCTCGCAATAATGTATCGCGGCATGGACGATGCAGGCAGATTGCAGGGTGGCCCTATGTATATTATCCGCGAGGGATTAGCTAAAAAATGGTTGCCCCTTGCGTGGCTATTCGCGGCGGCGGGAATGGTTGGCACGTTGCCGGTCTTTCAGGTTAATCAGCTTGTGCAGATTATCCGCGACACTGTCGCCATCCCCAATGGACTGACCGCGGCTGATTCGCATTTCAATTTTGATTTAATTTTGGGTATCGTGTTAGCGGTAATTGCCTTCTCAATCACCGTCGGCAATGTAAAGCGCGTCTCTGCCGTAGCAGGGAAAATGGTGCCGGCGATGGTGATATTTTATTTCGCTGTCACTGCTGTGCTTCTGGTTAGCCACATCGAGCAGGTCCCGTCGATGTTGCTCCTTATCGTGACGGATGCTTTTAGCGGACAGGCTGTCTCTGGCGGCGTGATAGGCACAGTTATATTGATTGGCGTGCAGCGCGGCGCGTTCTCCAACGAGGCAGGTATTGGCACCGAGTCTTTGGCACATGGTGCGGCGAAAACCAACGAGCCGGCACGTGAAGGGTTGGTGGCAATGGTCGGCCCTATCGCTGATACGCTCATCGTGTGCACTTGCACCGCGCTGACGCTGTTGGTCACCGGCGTTTGGAAGGGAGGGGCTCAGGGCGTAACGATGGCTGCAGAGGCGTATGAGCAGGTCTTTCCCGGTTTCGGTGCTTACCTGCTGCTTTTAATGGTCTTTGTTCTCAGCATGACTACCGTGCTTACCTACTGGTATTACGGCAGCAAATGCATGGGATTTTTATTTGGCGCTCATCGCGAAAAATATTACCTGTGGGCTTACATGCTGCTCATCGTGGCAGGTTCTGTGGTCTCACTCGATATCGTTATTAACCTACTCGACGGGGCATACGCGACTATGGCGATTCCCACCATGGTGTCGACGCTGCTGCTAGCGCCGAAAGTGAAAGCTGTCGCGATGAACTATTTCGCTAGACTAGATGCCGGTGAATTCGACTAGGCTTGGCTGTTTTTAGCGAGTTTTTGAAAGCCGCGGCTCATGCCGTAAGCGCTAAGCGCCGACACTGCGGCAAAGCCTGTCAGCACAACAAACACCTGCGACCAGCCCAAGCTGTCGGACATTGCGCCGGCTGCGAAGGCTGCGATGGCCCCGCCGATATACCCCATCCCGTCGATTATTCCGGTACAAGAACCAGCGCCCTTAGCGCCTGCGATGTCGAGCGTGAGCGCGCCGCTACTCATCGAATAAGGACCAAGCAGGAAGAAACCGCTGCCGCCTAAAAAGAAAATAATCAGATTGTAGTTAGGGTCTTCCGCAGTGCTAAGAATCGAGATCGCGAATGTGCAGATCACTAGCACAGCGAGCATCATCCACATCATGCGCGCGCGGTCGCCGTTGCGTGCATAGTGGTCGGTGTACCAGCCGATGAATAGCGTACCGGCTACACCAAGAAGCGGGAACACCGCCGACTTAAGAATCGCAGCGCTGGCTCCCTGACCAATATCAAACAAAAATTTCGGCGTCCAAATAAGGAACACTGAGCGCAGCAGGGTTGTGAGAAAGCTAAAGACCAAAAGCTGACGATAGATTGGCATCTTGATTAGTGTTTTTAGGATCGTCATCACACCAGGCGTCTCGTCATCGCCGTAGTCAGCGAGCTGCTTCTTTGCCGATGCGCCTTCTACGGCAATCGCGCCGGGCACGACATCGCCCGGCGTGCCCTTGGACGCGAAAAAAGCCCAGATGCCGATGACGCTCAAAACTAGCGCCGGGTATATAAACACCCCTTGCCAGCTCACGCCCATCGAAACGAGGAAACCGGCGAAGAGTGCCGATATCGCTCCACCGAATTGAAAACTAACGCTTATCGCGCCCATTACGCGGCCGTTTTTGTCGCTCGAGTACCAGGATCCGATGGTTTTTGTTAGGCCGCCCCAGCCCATTGAAAGGAAGTAACGGCAGCAGCACCAGACAACGATGAAGGCTAAGAGGGAGCCGGAAAGAGCGAAGATCAAATTCCAGAAAATTGCACCTGCCATCCCAACGAGAAAAATGCGACGCCCGCCAACACGGTCAGCCAAAGGCCCGTTTATGAACTTGCCGACCGCGTAAGCGATTTCCGACAGAGAGACGATGAGCCCGAGCTGCGTGTTGGAGTAACCAAATTCCTGTTCGAGAAGAGGAAACGCCGCAGAGAGATTTCCGCGGCAGATGTAATACCCGATATAGCCGATGAGCATGACCCAGAAGGTCGAAAGACGCCATTTAACGAGTCGTGCAGACTCGGCCGCACTGACAGGGGCACGTTGCCCCGCTAATTGAGTATAGAACATAGGGCAGTGACTCGATTCGGCTCTAGAAGGTAAGGGAAAGGCTTAATGAATGGTCTGCGGCGCTTTGGCAGCGGCGGCGCGCTTTCGCTCCGCTTCGTCGCGCGCATCCGCGCGCTGCGCGACGGGTTCGTCTGGCGACGCATAGGTTCGGGTGATTACTTCACTTTCGAGGTAGAGCCCGAGCTTGGAGAGAAACTCCTCCATATGCGCGCTCTGGTAATGACCCTGCAGACTCTCCGCGTCGGTCCATTCCTGTAGCAGAACGACTTGATTAGTTTCAGTGATACCTGCGAAGTATTCATAGCTCACGCAGCCCACTTCTTTGCGCGACTTAGTGACCATGACACGCATGAGATCGAGCGCGTCGTCTTTGGTCTCGTCGACTAAAAAGAAGGTTGATTGCACCATGATCATCGCTGATTCTCCTCAAACAAATCCGTTAAACTTCGCTTGGCTTACTGTAAACGTAAAACGCGCTCAATACAAAAGCCGCGGTAGGGTGTAAATGGGGCCTTGCTAGCGTGAATCAAGAGCGGCGTGAATCTAGGCTCCAACGCCCGGCACCAAGTCCAGATACGACGAGAAGGCCGGCGACGATGCCAAGGTTCTTAACAAAGTTTTGCGTTTCGTGTGCAGTCTGTAGTTCGCCGGCTGGAAGAGTCCAGAAATCATGTATCACCGCGTTGATCACAAGGGTAAGCCCTGCGAGCAAAAATGCAGTGGCTTTGGTTTGATAGCCGACAATCATCGTAAGCCCGCCGCCGGTCTGAATAATGATCGTCAGAATTAGAAAGAAGGGGATAAAGGTCATCCCGTGACTCGCCATGTAATCGGCCGTGCCCTGATAGTTGAATATTTTCATCAGGCCGCCGGGCAATAGGAAGTAGAGACCGAGCATGACACGGCCAGTGGTTTCGCAGAGTGCCTGAAAAGTGGGTTGGTTAACGGTAGTCATTATGTTCTCTCAATTTCGTTTGTTGTTAAGGACGTCTTTATCGCTTTTCCCTCGTTTCTCGAAACGACTACCACCAAGGATAGAACCCAGGCATATCGGTCGACGCTTTATCGGTGTAGTTCGCTGCGCGTTTTTCAAGGAAAGCCGCCACACCCTCTTTCCCGCTAGTCTGACTCGCGTAGAAAATCGCGAGTGAGTCGACGCGATGCGCTTCGACTGGATGCGGTGCTGCTGCATTCCGGTACATCATTTGGCGACTCAGCGCGATCGCTACGGGGCTATGCTGAGTGATGCGTTTGGCAATGGCGTAGGCGCGCTCGAGAAGAGTCTCGTTTGTCTCCACATGATTAGCAAAGCCGCGCGCTTTCAGTTCTTCGGCTTCGATTAAATCGCCGCTATACACCCACTCCAGCGCAGTACCCATATTGACAATGCGTGGTAGGAACCATGATGAGCAGGCCTCGGGTGTGATGCCGATTTTGTTAAAGACAAAACCAACCTTTGTGCGCTCGCAAACAACGCGTATATCCATCGCACAGGTCATCGTTGCACCGATGCCGACCGCCGCGCCGTTGATCGCTGCGATGATCGGTTTTTTGCAGTCGTAAATCGCGAGCACGACCTGACCACCGGTATCACGAACGCCTTCTTCTATCTCGGGGTCGCCGAGTCTTTTGCGCATATCGTCCATCGTAGGTTCGAGCGTCTCGTCGAGGCCGAAGACGTTACCTTCACGCGAGAGATCCATACCAGCGCAGAATGCGCGGCCGGCACCGGTAACAACCACGGCGCGGACGCTGTCATCCTCGCTGGCAGCGTTGAAGGCAGCGATCAGTTCATTGGCCATCTCAACCGTAAAGGAATTCATCTGCTCGGGGCGATTGAGAGTAAGGGTTAGGATGCCGGCATCGACTTCCCAGAGTAGTGTGTTGAACTTCATGTGCGCATCCTGTGGTCGTAAGTGTGAATCGAGTGTTGTTATGAGCGTTGGTGGCTCTGTTTAGGGAGCCGCGTTTTCGTCAAGTCAAATAGCGCCTGCTTGCTTTAGGGCTGAGATTTCATTGGCGGCAAACCCCCAATCGCTTAAAATTTCTTCGCTATGCTCGCCTGCCATTGCCGCCGGCGCCTGAACGGAGGTCGGTGTACGGCTGAAACGCGGCGCGGGAGCCGGCTGCGTGACGCCATCGATTTCAACGAAGCTCTGCCGCGCGACATTATGCGGGTGGTTGGGCGCCTCTTGCAGGTCGAGTACAGGTGCAAAACAGACATCGGTGCCTTCGAGCAGCGCGCACCAATGATCGCGGGTCTGGGCAGCGAAAAGCGCCTCGAGCTTACTTCTGAGGCTCGCCCAGTGCTGTTTATCGTTTTGCTTTGCAAACTCAGGGTCATCGATTTCGCAGAGCTCCAGGAGGAGCGCGTAGAACTGGGGTTCAATCGAGCCTATGCTAATAAACTTGCCGTCTGCGCAGGCGTAGCTTCCGTAATAATGTGCGCCGCCATCTAAACGGTTGTCCATGCGTTCCTTGGTCCACATGCCCATCGCCATCATGCCGTAGAACGGGCTAAGTAAGCTGGCTGTGCCATCGGTCATCGCAGCATCGATTACCTGCCCTTGGCCTGAGTTGCCGCGTTCGACAAGCGCGGCGAGCACGCCCGCGAGGAGATACATGGCGCCGCCGCCAAAATCACCGACAAGGTTGAGAGGCGGGGCAGGGGGACGGTCGCTGTAACCCATTGCGCCGAGCGCACCACCTATCGAGATATAGTTAATATCATGACCAGCGGCTGGCGCGAGTGGGCCGCTCTGCCCCCACCCTGTCATGCGGCCAAAGATAAGGCGCGGATTGCGCGCCAAGCAGGTGTCAGGTCCGAGTCCAAGTCGCTCCATCACGCCGGGCCTAAAACCCTCTATCACCACATCGGCACCGTCGATTAGCTGCTGCACGGCTGCCACGCCGTCTGGGTTTTTGAGGTCTACTGCGATCGAGCGTCGGCCCCGATTGAGAACGTTCGCTCTGTGGCCAATGCCCTTGTGGGCGAGACGGTCAACGCGAATAACCTCTGCACCCATATCTGACAGCATCATCGCGCAAAAGGGCCCCGGGCCGATACCTGCCATTTCAACTACTTTTATACCCGTAAGTGGTCCCATTATGACTCCTGCGTCATGCGTCTTGTTATTGGTTGCTGAGGCAACCGCTAGTTACTCGATAATAGGCCATGCGCGAGGCAGTTTGATAGTCCTGGCGCTGCGTTAGGGCAAGAATCGCGGTGCTAACTCACCTGATCCCTTTATGGTTCCCCTTTCAGCAGGGATGCACTATTCTTTTGCGCTAGACGCCAATTAATGTAGAGAAAAATTCTATGGATCTCCAAAATAAAACTGCCTTCATCACCGGCGGCGCGTCAGGCCTCGGCCTCGCGACTGCTCAAAACTTCCTCGCCGCCGGCGCCAATGTCATGCTTTACGATCTGCGAGCCGATGCGCTCGAGGCCGCTGCAGCGAGTTTGGGCCCTAATGTTGCTTGGCACGCGGGCGATGTTGCCGATGAGGTGGGTGTCAGCGAGGCGATCGGCATAGCGAAAGAAAAATTTGGCACCATTCACATTAACGTCAACGCAGCCGGCATTGGCGGTGCAGCGCGCACGGTGGGTAAAGACGGACCAATGCCACTGGCTAAGTTTGAGCACATCGTTCGCGTTAACCTTGTGGGCACGTTCAATGTCTTGCGCCTCTGTGCTGAGGTGATGCAAGTGAACGAGCCAGTTACCGCCGATGGTGAGCGCGGCGTGATTGTGAATGTTGCCTCTGTCGCAGCGTTTGACGGGCAGACGGGTCAGGCAGGCTACGCGGCGTCTAAAGGCGGCATCGTGTCCATGACATTACCAATTGCCCGCGACCTGTCCAAGCGCGGCGTGCGCGTAATGACTATCGCTCCCGGCGTGTTCGAAACGCCGATGATGGCGGGCGCACCAGAAGCGGTTCGCGAACCTCTTATTGCGATTACTCAGTTCCCGAAGCGGCTAGGCAATCCCACAGAGTTTGCTCAAGAAGTTGCGCATATCGTCAACTGCGGTTACCTCAATGGCGAGACGATTCGCCTTGACTCAGGTATCCGAATGCCAGCCTAACGCGGACGATCAAGAACGCTACAAACGACCAATAAATAAAACGTGAGAGAAAAGGAAAAGACCATGGCAGATGCATACATTGTGGGTGCGGTGCGCACAGCAACCGGTAAAAAGAAAGGGCGCCTGAGCGCGATACATCCTATCGACCTCGGCGCCGCTGTGATCGACGAGCTGGTTGATCGCACAGGGATTCCGGTCGATGCAGTCGACGACGTGATCTTTGGCGTGGTCATGCAAATCGGTGCGCAGGCGAGCAATCTTGGTCGCAATGTCTCTATGGCGTCTAAGCTAGATCTCGCAGTGCCGGGAACGACAGTCGATCGGCAGTGCGGCTCTTCGTTGCAGGCGATTCAGTTTGGCGCTCAAGCAGTAATGTCAGGGACACAAGACGTGATTATTTCTGGCGGTGTCGAAGCAATGAGTACCGTCGAAATTGGCTCTAACGTACGCGATGGTCTAGCCAATGGACGTGGCATTCCTAAGGGCGAGCGACTCGAGCTTCAATATCCAGGCATTCAATTTAGTCAGTTCGATGGGGCAGAGCTGCTAGCTGAAAAATACGACATCAGTCGTGAAGAGCTGGATGCCTTTGCCCTGTCCAGTCATCAACGCGCGTGGGAAGCAACGCAGAAGGGCTATTTCGAAAAGGAAATAGTCCCGCTCAATATCACGCTCGAAGACGGCACGGCGGATGTGCACACGATTGACGAAGGAATTCGTCCAGAAGCCTCGCTCGAAGGCCTTCAAGGATTGAATTCTCTTCGAGAGGGAGGCGTTATTACTGCTGGCAGCGCGAGTCAGATCAGCGACGGCGCCGCGGCGATTATGATCGCAAATGAAGACGCGGTTAAAAAGCACGGCTTGCAGGTACGCGCAAAGATTCATTCACTTGCCGTTGTTGGCTCCGACCCGGTGATCATGCTCGAAGGGCCTATTCCAGCGACGATTAAAGTGCTCGAAAAAGCCGGCCTCTCGATTGACGATATCGATCTTTATGAGGTAAACGAAGCCTTCGGTTCTGTTCCGTTAGCGTGGGCAAAAGCGGTAGGTGCCGACATGAGCAAGTTAAATGTCAATGGCGGCGCGCAGGCTCTAGGCCACCCGCTAGGCGGTACCGGAGCCAAACTCATGACAACGCTTGTTCATGAGCTCGAGCGTCGTGGTGGTCGCTACGGCCTCATCGCGATCTGCGAAGGGGGCGGAACAGCTAACGCGATGATCATCGAACGTATGAGCGAGGTCAGTCACTAGGCTGGCTTAAAAGGCGCGCCGCTTTCGGATTGCTGCGCGCCAGCGCGATTTTGTTATTTCCTAGCGCTGCTAGTCTGAGCGCCAATTGAACAAAGGTCTGAATCATGTTTGAAGCTTACGAATCCCCATGGATGGATGAAGAACTAAAAATCATGCGGGACGCGGTGCAAAAATTTCTGATTAAAGAGTTTGTGCCTCACTCAGAGCGCTGGGAAAAACAGGGTATTGTCGATCGCGACGCGTGGAAAGTCGCCGGTGATGCAGGAATTCTTTGCGCCTCGATTCCGGAAGAGTACGGTGGCGGCGGCGGCAACTTTAAACACGAGATGGTTTTGGTTGAAGAGATGTGTCATGCCGGTGTAAGCGGCTTCGGCAATAGTGTGCATTCGGGCATCGTTGCCCACTACATTCATTCCTATGGCAGCGAAGAACAGCGCCAGCGCTGGTTGCCGAAAATGGCGCGAGGCGAGATCGTGACGGCTATCGCGATGACAGAGCCGGGCACCGGATCCGATTTACAGTCGATTGCAACGACAGCAATAAAACACGGCGATCACTATGTGCTGAACGGTCAGAAGACTTTCATCACTAACGGCATGTCGGCTGACCTTATATGCGTTGTGGCTAAAACAGACCCTACGGCCGGTGGCAAAGGGATCTCGCTGATTATGGTTGAAACACCGGAGTGCGAGGGCGAGGGTGGTTTTAGCCGCGGTCGTAACCTCGAGAAACTGGGGCAGAAAGCCCAAGATACCTCTGAGCTTTTCTTCGATGACGTAAAAGTGCCTGTCGAAAACCTGCTTGGCCCGACCGAGGGGCGCGGCTTCATTCAGCTAATGGAGCAGCTTCCGCAGGAACGCGTCATCATTGCTGCCGGTGCCTGCGCAACAATGGAAAAAGCGTTAAAGCTTACCGCCGAGTACGTAAAAGAACGCAAGGCGTTCGGCAAGCGTATTTTAGATTTCCAGAACACTCAGTTTAAACTGGCCGAGCGTTTTACCGAGGCGAAGATCGCTCGAATTTTCGTCGACGACTGCGCGGTGAAGCTCGCCGAGGGCAAACTCGATGACACAACCGCAGCAATGGCTAAGTGGTGGACGACGCAGAAGCAGTGCGAAATTATTGACGAATGCCTGCAATTTTTCGGTGGCTACGGCTATATGATGGAATACCCGATCGCTAAGATGTACGCGGACAGCCGTATTGGGAAGATCTATGGCGGCAGTAACGAAATTATGAAACTACTGATCGCGCGCGAGATTTAGCGGCGTCTCTTTTTATTGAAGTTGGAGTGCTACACATGACTAACCATTCGACTCGCCGTCTGCTGGCTACCGCGTTAACGTCGGCCGCAGCGGTAATTTTTTCAGGCGTGAGTTTTGCGCAAACGCTTGGTGACGGCTACCTAACGCCGCGCACAGAATTTGGCGCGCCTGACCTTCAGGGTGTGTGGTCGATCGCCACGCAGACGAATCTCGAACGTGCCGAGCGTTTTGGAGAAAAGCTGGTTTTAACCTCCGATGAGGCGCAGCGTATCGAAGCTGCTGTGCAGGCGGGATTCGAGGCGAGCAATCGTCCGAGTGATCCTAATCGCGAGGCGCCGGATTCGAGCAATGTAGGCGGCTACAACACATTCTGGATGGATCCGGGTCAGCGACTCGCCGTGGTAAACGGAGAAATTCGAACGTCGATTATCACCGATCCCGCGGATGGGAGGTTGCCGTACAGCGAGAAGGGGCGCCAGAATTATCAAGCTGCAATGTCACAGCGAGCTTCTTACGACGGCCCGGAAGTACGTCCGCTTGGCGAGCGCTGCGTGGTCGGCTTTGGGTCTACGGGCGGCCCACCCAAGCTCCCCGTTTTGTACAATAATAATACGCAAATCGTGCAAACAGAGAATTATGTTGTACTCTTAGCCGAGATGAATCACGACGCACGCGTTATTCGACTAAATGCCGAGCACGCTCAGCCGCCGATGAACTATTGGATGGGGGATTCGGTCGGCCATTATGAAGAAGACACCCTTGTGGTGGTAACCACTAATTTTCATTTGCAGCAGAATCTGCGCTCATCCTTAGATCATCGTTTTTATGGCTCGCCAGAGATGGTGGTAACTGAGCGATTCACCCGCACGGCCGACGACACTATTCTGTATCAGTTTACTGTAGATGATCCGGAGAACTATACACAGCCATGGAGCGGAGAGCTGCCTATGGTTGCAACCGACGAGCAGCTTTATGAATACGCCTGTCACGAAGGTAACTATGCGCTGCCGGGTATTTTAGCCGGCGCCCGCCGCGCAGATTTCGAAGGTGCCGAGTACGCGCCAACCTATTCGGGGCAGTAATAGTTTACGGCGTGATAGACCGAAAAAGGCCGCTGCATTGGAAGAGTCTCCTCTCGTTTCGCAGCGGCCTTTTTGTTTTGATCGAGTTTACTTTTGTTAGCGCAGGTCAGGTAACTTATAGCCGTCGGCTTCGAGCTGTGCGCGAATTACCTTCTTGTCTATTTTACCCGTCGACGTCAGCGGGATTGCATCAGTCTTGATGATCTCGTCGGGGAGTTGCCACTTAGCGAATATTTTCGCGCAGTGATCGAGCACCGCCTGTTGATCAAGTTCTGCACCGTCCGCCATGATGACGAGCGCAACGGGGCGTTCGTCCCAGCGCGGATGTGGCTGAGCGACCACCGCCGCCTGCGCAATACCGGGCAGAGCAACGATATGGTTTTCGAGGTCCACCGAAGAAATCCACTCGCCGCCTGATTTGATTAAATCTTTCGAGCGATCGGCAATCATCAGATACTGATTTTTGTCGATTTTCGCAACGTCACCGGTGACCAGCCACCCGTCGTGAAATTTCTCTGGCTGTGGATCGTTGTAGTATTCAGCAGCGATCCACGGCCCTCGGATGCAAAGCTCACCAACGGTTTCACCGTCGTGCGGTTGACGATTCCATTCTTCGTCGAAGATTTCAATTTCGAGGCCCGGCATTGTGAGGCCGGCTTTCGCGATGTTCTCGAACTGCTCGTCTTCGCTCAGAGTTTGCTGTGTGTACTTCGCACATTTCCGCGACAGCGTGCCCAGTGGATTGGTTTCGGTCATTCCCCAGCCCTGAATCATCTCGACGCCGAGTTCATCCCAATACCAGCGCATCATCGAGACAGGAGGAGCAGAGCCGCCACAGGTCAGGCGCGCAAGTTTGCTGAGATCGAATTTTCCGTCCGCCGCCTCGACCGCTGCCTTTACGCCCTGCCAGATAGTCGGCACGCCTGTGGCTATTGTCACGCCCTCGTCGTGCATCAGTTTGAGGAAAGTATCGGGCGTCATAAATCGGTGTGGCATGACATGTTTGCAGCCCAGCATCGACGCGTTAAAGGGCAAGCCCCAACCCATCGCATGGAACATCGGCACAATGCCCAAGAGTGAATCGAGCGCGGTGAGACCGAGCGCATCGGTGAGACAGCCTGCCATGGTGTGCAGATAAGTTGAACGATGAGTGTACATCACACCTTTTGGTTTGCCAGTTGTACCGGAGGTGTAGCAGAGGCCCATTGGTGAATTTTCGTCTATCTCGGGCCAGTCGTAGCAAGTGGGCTGGTCTTTGATGAAGTCTTCGTAATCGATCTGATTCTTAAAGCTGCTTTCGCCGCCTTCGCCGTGGCGACAGATAACGAGCAGTTCAACGCAGGGCACTTTGTCCCAAATAGGCTCCAATAAAGGCAGGATATCTTCATCTGCGAAAATTACACGATCGTTCGCGTGATTAATAATATATTCGAGATCGGTCGGTGAGAGACGCACGTTCAGTGTGTGCAGAACTACACCCATCGACGGTACGCCTTGATATAGCTCGAGATGGCGATAGTTGTTCCACATAAAACTAGCCACCCGGTCGCCCACTTCGATGCCGTGCCCCTTGAGTGCATGGGCGACTTGATTGGCCCGCTCCCAGGTTTTCCCGAGTGTTTGTCGATGAGTGGTGCCGCCGGCCTGCGCGGTAACGACTTCTACGTCCGGATCTAAGATGGCGCCGCGGCCAAGAATGCGCGACAGGAGTAAAGGCGTTTGCTGCATTGTCATCGA
>JAFMKB010000025.1 GCA_017853205.1 Gammaproteobacteria bacterium | reverse complement strand
ACGTAGGCGGCGTCGGTATCGCGATGCTGCTACTAGTCATTGCGAGCAATTCCTCGCGATTCCAACTCCTCAGCAGCGGCCCCTCCGCGCAGGGCATCCAGTTTTGGAGCGCCATGTATATTCCGATAGTCGTGGCGATGGCGGCGCAGCAGAATGTCGCCGCGGCGGCCTCCGGCGGTCTACTTGCGCTTGTTGCTGGTGTCGCTGCGGTCGTCGTTAGCTTCCTGCTTGTCCCGGTTATTAGCAGAATCGGCAACTCGGAGGCTGTTTCAGAGCAGCGAGGAGAGGCGCCATGATCGATCTCATCGAATCGGTCTTTATACGCAACAGCCTCGTCGTCGCCTTTGCGGTAATTGGGGTCACTATCTGGCTTTCCTATTTGCTTGCTGACAAACTCACCGCCGGAAGGCTCCATGGCTCGGCAATAGCGATTGCCTTGGGCTTGCTCGCGGCTTATTGGGGCGGAACCGTGACTGGCGGTTCGAAAGGGGTAGCCGACATTACGCTGCTGGGCGGTATCGGGCTAATGGGAGGCGGGATGCTGCGTGACTTCGCGATTGTGTCGACAGCCTTTGGCGTACACCTCAATGAACTCAAGAAAGCCGGGGTTGCCGGTGTCGTCTCTATTTTCGCCGGAGTCATCGTATCATTCATCGTTGGTGCAGCGGTTGCTGTCGCGTTCGGCTATACCGACCCTATCGCAATCACGACCATTGGCGCGGGTGCGGTCACTTATATCGTTGGCCCTGTAACGGGTGAAGCAATCGGTGCGAGCGGGGAAATTGTGACGCTGAGCGTCGCCGCAGGGCTTGTTAAGTCTATTCTGGTTATGATCGGCACGCCGCTTGTTGCGCGCTCGATCGGGCTGAACAATCCCCAGTCAGCAATGGTGTTCGGCGGTCTCATGGGGACAACGAGCGGCGTCGCCGCCGGACTTGCGGCAACTGACCCTAAGCTCGTGCCCTACGGGGCAATGACTGCGACATTCTACACCGGCGTCGGTTGCCTCCTTGGGCCTTCGGTTTTATTCTTTGCCGTGAGCGCACTCTTCTAATCGCGTTTGACCACCCCTTCACACAGTTTAATCGACCCAGCAACCTAAGGTTTTGACTCGCTATGCGCAGCAGCTTTCCAACACTTAATGCCACCAACCTCAAAACCGCTCTCATCGAGGGCAACAAAGTCATCTCCTATGCGGCGCTCAATCTGCGCTGCGACCGTTTCGCAACGGGGCTGTTACGCGGCGAAGCTGACCTAAAGGAAGAGCGCATCGCCTTTTTTATGCCTGCCAGTATCGACTACGTCACTACAATGCACGGCATCTGGCGAGCGGGGGGAATCGCAGTGCCTCTCAATGTGGCCTCGGCGGTCACCGAACTGGAGCATTATTTAAGCTCCGCAAGCGTCAGCCGCATGATCGCTAACGGCGAGTATCGCGAGTCACTCACCGCGCTCTGCACCTCGCTTAATATCGAGCTGCTGAGCGTTGAAGAGATTCTGAGCGAAGACGTCGCAACGCTGCCCGACATCGCGCTCGAGCGACGCGCGATGATGCTGTTCACCTCAGGTACGACAAATAAGCCCAAAGGTGTTGTTAGCACGCATAAAACCATCGCCGCGCAGATCACGACATTACTCGATGCCTGGCAGTGGAGCGAGGCCGATGCGATTCCTTTATTCCTGCCTGTGCATCACATCCACGGCATTATTAATATTCTTAGCTGCGGCCTCTGGGCCGGCGCTACAGTCGACCTCTATGCGAAGTTTGATATGCCTGAGATCTGCGCAAAGGTGGAGAGCAAGCGGTATAGCGTATTCATGGCGGTGCCTACAATTTATGTGAAATTGCTGCAGTATTTCGAGACACTCAGCGACGACGACGTTGCGAAAATTACCGTGGGTTTTAGAAGTATGCGCCTAAACATTTCCGGCTCTGCTGCTTGTCCAGTCAAGCTGTTTGAGCAGTGGAAGGCGCTTACCGATCAAGTACTCCTCGAACGATACGGCATGACAGAAATCGGGATGGGCCTATCGAATCCCTATGTAGGCGAGCGCCGAGCAGGCCATGTCGGCCAGCCTCTGCCGGGTGTCGATGCGCAACTTTTCGATGACTCGAACACACCCATCACAGAGGAAAATACGCCCGGTGAAATCCGCATAAAAGGCGACAACGTGTTCCTCGAGTATTGGAACAACGAAGTGGCAACAAAAGAGAGCTTCGTCGATGGCTGGTTCTGCACAGGCGATGTGGCTGTTCTCGACAAAGGTTATTTCCGCATCATGGGTCGCTCGTCCGTCGATATCATCAAGTCCGGTGGATACAAACTGTCGGCGCTCGAAATCGAAGGCACTTTGTTGACCCATGACGATATTGCGGAGGTCGCTGTGATCGGCATCGAGGACGAGACGTGGGGGGAATCCGTAAGCGCTTTCGTAGTACTCAAACCGGCAAAAACCCTGTCATACGACGACCTCAAAACCTGGTGTGACGGCAAGATGTCCGGATATAAGATCCCCAAGTCTTTGCATGTTCTAGACTCGCTCCCGCGCAACGCGATGGGCAAAGTCACTAAACCAGCGCTAAAGACGTTAGCCACGTAACAGGCACGATGCTACGCTAGTAATATCGGACAACAGTGAGAAGTTCATGGAATCAATTTACTACGTGCTCTGCTGGCACTGCCACCGACGCTGCAAACACTGTTACGAGGAGCGTTTCAGACCCTACATTCGCGACGAGCTCGAAGGCGTGGTTGCGGAGGCAAAGGCCAACGCCCCTCGTGTAATCGCAAATCTGCCCGCGCGCTTAACCTATCTCGAGGCTGCAACCGAGGCGGAGCGCGCAGCGGGTTCCGGGCTATTCATCGAGCGCATCGGCAAAATAATACTTTCAGGCGGTGACGTTCTCACTGAACCGGTGCGCGAGGCTGTGCTCTACCCGACACTTGCAGCGATACGCGAAAAATACGCAGCGCAGGGCGGTGTCCGCGTAGTAGTACAAACAACCGGCGACCTACTAACACCAACCATTATTCGAGAACTCGTCGACCTCGGCGTGTGGACAATTTCGGTGTCAGGCATGGATGACTTCCACGTTGGAATGGAAGGCGACAAGAAAGTTACTCTGGCTACCAAGATTGCCGCAATGCTTGAGGATGGTGGGGTGCGCAAGGCAGACCCTGGAGCCGATCGTCATGAGCGGGGTATCGAGCAGGGGCCTCTGTACAATATGTTTGGCGCCAACGAAGACACGTGGATTGGAAAACTCTGGCCACGCGGCCGCGCATGGGAGAACGGGCTTTCGAGCGCTACGCTCACCGATAATTTCTGTAACGCGTGGTCGGGCGGTCTTAATTTTCTCAACCACGGGTACGCCGGGTCTGAAGTCTCTATCGACCCTAACGGCGATGTGTTTCCGTGCTGTATCAAGACAGCACATCCGCTAGGCAACCTCACCGAGGAGCCCCTACTCGAGATTCTCGACAGCCTCGCCGGCATGCCTGCTATGGAAGCCATTAACGCAGGCAAACCCGAACGCATGGGACTCAGTGATGGCTGGGACAGAGAACGCTTCTTTACCGAATCGCAGACCACGACTCCAAAGGGCGAGCCCTATGCTAACCTCTGCATCGCCTGTGACAGGTTTCACAAAGAGGTGTTGGGCGCAGCGCTGGATAAACGACGCAGCGAACGCCGCGGGAAACGTTTATCTGTTATCGCGAGCAATGGGTAACTTTTTTTCACGGGCGTTTTTCGAAAAGATAAGGCTGATCGCGTGGCCTGCCATGGCGTGGATAATAGTCAGCTTTTCTACCAACGCGCTGTGCCAAACTTCTGTTGACGTAAACAACTGGCCGCAGATTAGTACTGAGGCGCGCGGCCAGCGTGTCTATTTTCACGCGTGGGGTGGCGATACAGCGCTAAACGCACACCTCTCTTGGGTAGCTGCCGAAACGCTGTCGCGATTCGGTATCGAACTCATTCATGTCAAGCTTGCAGATACTTCATCGGCTGTCTCACGTCTTATCGCCGAGCATGACGCGGGCAATACTGAACGCGGTAGTGCAGATCTCATCTGGCTGAATGGCGAAAATTTTTCAGCGCTCAAGCGCGCAAATTTGCTTTTCGGTCCTTGGGCCGAGGCACAGCCAAACTTTAACTTAGTCAATGCCGATCGCTTTCCAGAAATGCGGCAAGACTTCGGCGTTAAAACCGACGGCTACGAATCGCCATGGACTCGGTCCCAACTTATTTTTTACTACGACAGCGAGCGACTCATCGAACCGCCGCGCACGGCGCAGGCGCTAAGGAAGTGGCTAAAAGAAAACCCCGGTGAGTTTACTTATCCTCGCCCGCCTGCATTTCTTGGCACAACACTGTTGAAGCAACTCCTAATCGAGCTCACAACAGAAGAGAAAACTGCTGACATCAACACCCTTTTCTCGAATCCTCCGAACGACTCATTCGACACGATCACCGCGCCGCTGTGGACATTTTTGGACGAAATTCATCCCTATCTACTCAGAGGAGCGCGTCATTTCCCGCAAACCGGAGCACAACTTCGGTCTGCGTTAAATGACCGAGAAATAAGCCTCGCTTTCGCCTTCAGCCCGAACGAGGTAGTGAGTTCGATTAGCCGCGGCGAACTTGCTCCCAGCACTCGAAGCTATGTATTCGAATCAGGCACTCTGAGCAATGTGAGCTTTGTGGCCATCCCAAACAACGCACCAAGTAAACAAGGCGCGATGATTGTGAGTAATTTTCTACTCTCGCCCGAAGTGCAGTTTAAAGCGGCGACGAACGCGAAACTTGCGAGCGAACCAGTTCTGTCTTTTGAAAACTTTACACCTAAACAACAGGCAGTGTTGCTCGAAAATGCGCGTGCGCCGGGGGCAGTTTTGCCCAACGAACTCGCAAGAAAAATCCAAGAGCCGCATCCAAGCTGGACCAATGAATTAGAGCGAGAATGGCTAAGGCGTTACGGCGGAGGTCGCTAACGAATGTCCTGGTCAACACGCTTACTTTTTCTCGTACTCGGCGCCCCTCTTCTAATAGGCAGCGTTCTGGCTCTTGCGCCTGCGTTCTCCCAATACACCCTGTCCGACGGTTCTTTAAATGACTCTTTCAATCTCTTCGCTGGGCAAATCCCGCCGGCTTTTATCGCGCTTTTTTCGACGCCCGGAATTGCAACGAGCGCAATAACGAGCCTTCTCGCTGGCCTACTAACGCCGGCTCTTTCTCTTGTGAGCGTCTTTTTATTCTTAGCGGCGTCGCAGAGGGGACGCGCGGGCAAACTGATAGCACAGCTGTCCGCGCCAGTGCTTGCGATTCCCCATGCCGCGGCAGCATTTGCTCTAGCGCTATTGCTTTCACCTACCGGTATTGCGAGTAGAATTATCGCGAGCGTCGCCGGCTGGCAGCTACCGCCGGACTTTCTTTTCATTAATCATCCGAACAGTGTTGCACTTGTCTTAGGCCTCGCGCTGAAAGAAGCGCCTTTCGTTTTGCTTGTCGCACTCGCTGCTCTACCCTCAACAGATGCGCCTCGGCGCGTTGCCCTCGCACGCACCTTAGGCTACAGACCGACAGCCGCTTGGTTACTTACAGTTGCACCTGCGCTTTACCCACTGATTAGACTCCCGCTCTTTGCAGTGATTGTTTTCGCGTCTTCGACCGTTGATGTTGGATTAATTCTCGGCCCAAGTTTGCCGCCCACACTCAGCGTTAGACTAGTCGAGTGGTTTGTTGCGCCCGAAATCGAACAGCGACAGCTCGCTTCAGCCGCGGCGCTTTTGCAGCTTTTTATCAGCCTTTTGGCTCTCGGTATTTGGTTGATTTTTGAACGCCTGATTGCGCGTGCCTATGCGGCTATCGCAGCGCGAGGTGCGCCGCGCGCCGCCTCCACAGATATGCGCTTTGAGGCCGTTCTCACCGCAGTCGGCAACATCCTAATTCCGACATCGCTCGTGCTTGTGCTGATGGGGATCACGGCGCTTTGCTTCGCCAGTGTTAGCGCGCAGTGGCGCTATCCGGCGATTTTGCCGACTGCGTGGAGCCTGCAGCATTGGTCGGCAGCGCTATCGACATGGCAGACACCCTTATTTAACGCGATTACTATCGCGCTGCTTTCGGTTACTGCCGCGATTGCCTTATCGCTTATCATGTTAGAAGCGCAAACACGATCGAAGGCGGGGACTACACGTCTTTCAACGTTTCTCTATCTCCCGTTATTAATACCGCAGGTCGTTTTTGTCTCGGGCATTGCCGTCTTCGCAGAGCGCACACGACTCTCTCCCTCTCTCCTACTAGTCGCGGGTGGTCACTTTTTCTTCGTGATGCCCTATGTGTATTTAACCTTACAGAGCGGCTATGCGCGGCTAGATTCCCGCTGGTTGCTGCTTGCGAAAACGCTCGGCGCATCGACCGCTGGGTGTTTTTGGCGTGTTCGGATTCCTCTGATGAGCACGCAGCTCATTACCGCTGCCATGCTTGGATTAACGATTAGCCTCAGCCTCTATTTGCCAACGCAGATTCTAGGAGCAGGCCGTGTTCCCACGATCACGACAGAGGCGATCGCGCTCGTCTCATCCGGCAGTCGCGGCACGATTGGAACTTGGGCGCTACTCCAATCTGCATTGCCCACTCTGTGTTTCATGCTAGCCTTACTAGCCCCTCGCCTCATTTGGTCGAATAGGAAAGGCATGCTTTAAGGATCATTATGGACACCGGATTAGAATTACAAAACGTCTCCCTGAGTGTCGGTTCGAGGCAATTGCTCTCACTCAGCTGCAGCGTAGCACCGGGAGAGGTCATCACAGTCATGGGCGCCTCCGGCACCGGGAAATCGACACTGCTTGCCTTTATCGCCGGTTTTTTAGGTGATGCGTTTACCGCCGAGGGAAGAGTTTTGCTTGCAGGGAAAGAATTGAATGCCGTGCCGGCCGAGAAGCGACGCATCGGTCTTTTGTTTCAGGACGCGCTGCTGTTTCCTCACCTGAGTGTCGCTGCGAACCTAAAATTTGGCTTGGGTAGAAAAGTCGGCGAAAGCCCGAGGGAGCGAGACCTTAGGATAGAACTGGCGCTCGACTCAATAGGGTTAGCAGGCTTCGGCGACCGTGATCCGGCGTCCCTCTCTGGAGGTCAGCAGTCGCGCGTTGCACTCATGCGGCTGCTTTTATCAGAACCTAAAGCAATTTTATTGGACGAGCCGTTCTCCAATCTTGACATGCAACTGCGCGAAGAAATTAGGACATTTACCTTCGACACCCTACGCGCCGCTAACGTCCCCGCCTTCCTCGTAACCCATGATCTCGCCGACGCACAAGCCGCGGGCGGGAAAATTATCGCGTTGTGAACTAGCACACGGAATCGCAACCAAGGATTACTCACACTACCTATCCCTTACGAAAAGAGAAGAGCGTTCTATGGGATGGCGCAGACGATGAGTAAACCAAGGCTATTAATTGTCGATGACGATCCTGCAATCTGCGATTTTCTTCGCACGGTGGCAGCCGAATTAGACATGGAGGTGCTCGATGCGACCATGGCCTCTAAGGCATTAGCAATCGTCGATAGCTTTAAACCAAACATCATTATTCTAGACCTACGCATGCCAGACATGGACGGTGTCGAGGTTATTGCTAAGCTCGCCGAGAAACACTGCGATGCCTCTATCGTGCTGGCTAGTGGAATGGATCAACGAACACTGAGCTCAGTGCAGGCGCTCGGACGAGAGCACAATCTCGACATGCTAACGACGCTGACCAAACCGATGACGATTGAGGCGCTAGAGTGTGTGCTCAAACCCGTCATAGAGAAATTGACAACTCTCGGCTTCGAGGATGAGGCGTTCGGCCAGATCTCAGTTGCGCAGGTGGAAGGGTTTGGGCTTATCGTCGACTACGAACCTGAGATGGAGTCGCTCCATTCGCCAAATCATTCGAGAACCTGCTTGCGCGCGCTGCCTTCGATCAGATTAGATTCAGGGAGAATGCTTTCCGAGAAGCAGTCTTTTGCGCACACCAAGGCGAGTGAACTGGGTGAGGCCTTCTTTAAATCTGTTTTAAGTGAAATTTCAGCAGACCTCGGCCGCTGGGCCGGGAATGGCTTCTGCCCTAAGATAGTCATTGGCGTTCCTGCTTTTTTACTTGAGAACAATCAATTGCCCAAGGTGATGGAACGCATCATCGAAAGCCAAGGCATGACAAATGAATCAGTTCTCTTAGAATTATTCGAATCCGATACCTCCCGTCTCAATGCCCTCTCACAGAAAGTGTTATCGCGCATGCGGCTCAAAGGATTCAAAACCCGTGCTGTAGTGACTGACGGAGGAGAGTCCGCACTCTCAGGTATCGATAGCCTTCCGATTGATCAATTTATCGTTGATTTGGGAGACTACGTGGATTCAAAGACAGAGTTATCTGACATCGAAACTGAGTTTTTGTATAGCTCTCTAAACTCAGTGGCAAATCGAAAAGGCATAGAAGTGTGCGCGATTAACGTCAACACTGTCCGGGTTTATCAACTTGCGCTGCAGTGCCGCTTTAATCTTATTCGAGGTTCAGAAGTGCATGTGGCGCTGAGCGCACCCGAGGTGCTCAGCGCTCACTTATCAGGCCATTTTGACAGCCACAAACTCGATCTTATCGGCCCTGTTTAATTGCCTAGCTGACTGCTTGTCTTGGCTACTTAGCAACCCATGGCGATTGAATAATTAATTTTGGATCAATGCCGGGCTTGGGCACGAATTTTTGCGAGCGGCCATACTGATTGTCGCCACCGTATAAATTCAGCGCATCGTCCACCGAGAATGTGTGAACCTCTATATAGCCATCGGGGAGTTCGCTCGGCACGAGCCAGGTGTAGCGATAATTGCCTTCGAAATCAAGATTGACGAACCTCAACGGCCCCAGGTCCGTTATCCAGATACTGTCTTCATTTACGATTATATCTAGCGGGAGTGTGAAGCCGTCCCAAACGTCCACAAAGTCCATGCGCGAAGGGTCATCCGTTGTGCGGAAGACATTAATGCGGCCTCCCGACCTATCGAGCGCAAAGATGAGTCCGTCAGGCCCCACGCCAAGCGCATGGATGCCGTTAAACTGTCCTGGTTCTTCGCCAAACCCACCAAACTCACCGAGGTAATTGAGCGCCGAGTCCATAATAATTATGCGGTGATTATCGAGACCGTCAGCAATAAGTACGCGGCCGTCCGGCAAAAACGCCACGTCTTGAGGCCGACCGAAGTGAGCTGCGTCGTTGCCCGGCACTAGCTTTTCACCGAGGGTCAGGAGTAACTCACTCCCGTCGTTACTAAAAACATAAATCTGATGGAAGGTCTCATTTATCACCCACACGCGCTTTTCAGGATCGTAAGGGCTGATACGGACCCGATGCGGGCCTGGACCATCGGAATCGGCGCATAGGAAATCCCACTGATCCCAAAGTTTAATAACTTCTCCGTCGCCGTTGAGCTCATAAAGGCAGTTTTTCCATGTGCGACGTTCGGTTTCGAACAGTACGTTAATGCCCATGTCTCCCGCAAAACCCAAGAAGTCGTCTTTGATCGGATAAGGCAAAATAGTCTCACCGCGCTGCGCGATAATGATGCGGTCGGGCGACTCGGCCCACACACCAGAATTGCCTCCAAACGCAAAACCAGGCTCGGCAAACGGCTTATGCCATAGTGATTCAATGTCGTAGGGGCTGGGGCCAATCGGGCCACGCGCATTACCCTCTGGCGCTTGCTGGGCAGTCGCAGCCGATGCTGCGATCAGGCTTACCCCCACGCTAAGCGCGCCGAGTAGCGACTTAAGTGGAGAAAGAATCGCCCGACTTTCCCTGCTCCTATTATTTCCACGCGGATAAAAACTACTTGGCATCTGGTTGCTCTCCTGTTACGAGTTATTTTTCTAGAAAATTTGATCGACCATAGTGGCAAGTTCTCGGCCACCGCACAACGACAAAGGCACGCAGCTACTCGGCGTACTCCAAACGAATAGCGAGTTCTGCAGTGAAAAGCATCGATCTATCTAGATCGCGCTGAGCCCACTTCAGCAAGGTTTCTGTGCTCTCTTCGATTATCGCACCGTGACTCTCTCGGCCATTCAATGTCACAGTGACAGGTGCAGAGAAATCGATTTCGCTCGGGCTAAGCAGGAGTGTGAACTTTTTAACCCCCGAAGTATCGACCACAAAAGAGTTACCGTTGCGGGTCGCTGCAATGACTGCGGGCTTGCCGAATCCTGTGCGCTCATCGATAACGAGCCAATGATTGCGATTATAAATATCGGTGCGGTCGGCAACCCACTGCAGTACATCCGGCAGTGGGTCGCGCGGATTTTCGCGTTTAAACGCCTCGATGCGATCAAGCTGAGCGGGCAGCCAGTCGAGATTATGGCCTCCGTCCTCGATAACCGTGAATTCGAAGTTAACCTTCGCTTCGTCGAGGACCTCGATAAATGGTTGTATGGAGGACGCCGGATAGAGAGGGTCGTTTTCACCATTGACGATAAATAGCGGTTTATCGCGTAGATTCTCAAAATAAAGACGATAGCCGCCACCACTTTGTGGATTTCTCAGTACCGCTGCATTGCCGATGTAAGGAAGAAAAGCTGCCCACGGCGTCGGCTGTTTAAAGGCGAAGAAATACGCACCCGTACCACCATCGGATACGCCTGTCATCGTCACCCGATTGTCATCTACGCTGTAATCTCGTTTCACTTGGCGCAAAATAGCCGGCAAGTTACGCGCTTGCTCCTCTTGCCACCAAATCGCATCCCGCCAGGCCGCGGGGACGACCGTGATTCTGTCCTCGCTGAGTAAATTATCATACCCTCGACGCCAGAAATCCTCGTTGTCTTGCCACGCGGGCCGGCCAACGCCACCGTGTAGCATAAATTCTACGGGGTAGCGCTTGGCTGGATCGTAGCTTGTCGGGACAAGCACAGCATACGGCAACTCGAGGCCAGAGTCGCTCGTACGACTAGCGCGGACGACACCGGTCGCTACATCGCTCTTGTGTAATTTTGCCGCGGCGAGTGCGCGAAAAACGCTGCGCGCCTCAAGATTCATTGCGAGCAGCGCCTCTGTCGCTGAGGAGCGCTCCTCTTCAGTTTGCGCCTGCCAGAAGCGGCCAATAAGTGTCTCGAGCGTCTCATCAGTTGCGCTTGGCTGCGCAATCGCGCGCGCGCAGACTGACAGCAATGCCATCGCAAGGATCAGTGATACTAAGGGGCTATTCCTGCGAATTGGCACCGTGTTCTCCTTAAGATCTACGTTTACGCCGAGAGCTACTATGCCATAAGAGTAGGCCCGCACGGAATGTAAGTCTAGCGGCGGGTCCCTGTTGTCATCGCTTCAGGCTTCGGCGTTAGTTGTGTGAGTTGCGTGTTTTTTACTCTCAGCCCGTATACTCTTAGACTGTGCGGCAACAGCACATGTATTCTTATCTTGCAGTCAGCCGCAGTGAACTTAGGGAAACTCAGTCGCAGTGCTCAGCAAAAAACGCTCGCCAACTCCGCCGTCTTCGTCCATCGCAGGGGCCTCGCTCGCTGCGCCTCACTGTGTAACTTCGCGTTTTCTCTCTAAGATAATCTGGGCGCTGTCCCTGCTCACGTGTTTCGTTGCCCTGCCGGCCATTGCCCAAGACAGTGACCGGCTAACTGTTCTCGATCTCGACCAGCCGCTTCGACTGGATTTTAGCGGATTCTGGGAGAAGGACTTTCGCCGTAGCGACGACTGGCAAGATGAACTCACGCGTAAAATGCGCCTGAGGCAAGAGGCTGCTGCGCGTCAGGGCGGCAATCCCGGTGCGGCAGCCAGAGTCAGCGTGCCGCCAATCTCGATTGGTAATATCAATCTCAATAGCAGTCGCGGTCGCGGCGCCAGCATCATAGATCTCGCGCGCCTCGCGGAATATATCAGCCGCCAAACCACGCTACGTATTGATCAAACGCGCGACGAAATCCGCATTGAGCGTCGCGGCGATTCGTCTCTAGTCTGTGGCACGGGTTGGCAGGTTCAGCAAACGTTCGCGAGCAGCCATGGCGTCGAAGCGTGCGGCTGGGATGGGCAGCAGCTAGTCTTCCAAACAATGCTTCCCGATGACTTAATTATCGTTCATCGCTTTAGCGTGTCATCCGATGGCCTGCTGCTCAATCTCATCACCTCGGTCATTAGCAAGGGCAGCGAATCCTTCGATCTACGGCAAGCCTTTAACCGCTACGACGCGCCGCGTGCGGAGTTCGACTGCGAGCAAACACTCAGCCGCGGACGCGTTTGCAGCCAAGCAGGTACGCAGCAATGAAGTACTCATTGATACTATTGGCACTGACAATCACCTCGCTGTCCAGCTGTGCTCAGCGCAGCACTATGCCTGTGGACACCAGCGCTGCAGATGCGCTTGCTGCGCGCCCGACTATCGAACCCGTTGGCTCGGTAACCCTAGTCACCTCGCAGATGCGCGCAGAAAGACTCGCAAGCGACGCGCTCGGCACTCGAATCGATATTGGGATCGTGCCCTTTACTACGCGCGAAAGTGAAGCCATCAATACTGCGTTCGGCGACTGGATTTTTGATGAGATTAAACAGAAAGAGACGCAGTTCTTACCCCATCTGTTAGGCAAAGCGCTGATTGAGTCGGATCTGTGGGGCGCGGTGAGGGTCGTGCCCGAGGCAGACCCCTCACTTGTCTTAACCATCCGCGGTGAAATAATAAGCTCTACCGGCCTCGATCTTGCCGTTCATATCGACGCGACGGATAGCAGTGGCAGAGTGTGGTTATCACAAGACTACGCCGACATTGCACAGCTTTCCGACTACCCGGAGTCGACGCGTTTCACCTACGGCAATCGCTTTGATGGTGCGAACGCGATCGATCCATTCCATGATCTCTACAAGCAGGTGGCTAACGATTTACTCGCACAGCGCGACTCGCTGTCAGAGGAGCGCCTCGCTGAAATTCTGCGAATCGCCGACCTCGTCTATGCTCGCGACCTCTCACCCGAACGCTTTGCAAACACACTCGCGGAGGACGAGGAAGGACTCCTGCAACTGGTGACCCTGCCTGCTGCCGACGACCCTATGCTCGCCCGAGTCAGCGACATGCGCTATCGGCATCATCTATTTATCGACACTGTCGACGAGTATTACCAGACGCTTTACGCGGATATTCAACCTGCCTACCTACTGTGGCGACGCTATTCGCTCGACCAAACAGAAGAAACACTTAGTCGCGACGCTATGCCCCCATCAACAACCACCTACGGCGACTCGCGCAGCTTCCTAGCTCTTAGCCAGCGGTATGATCGCTTTAAATGGAGCAAAATTTACGAACACGAATTCACTGAACTCGCGGCAGGATTCAATAACGAGCTCGCGCCAGCGATGCTTGAACTCAACGGACAGGTGCACGGGTTATCTGGAACAATGGAACAGCAATATAGGGAGTGGCGCGGCATTCTCCGCGCCCTCTTTGAACTCGAAAACGCGCCTCTACGCGAGGGCGACGTCGAACAGCGCTAACAGGCGGCTCCATGCCCGTTCTGCCTGCGCCTCGTGATAAACCTGCGAATCCGGCGGACACCAGCCATGAAGCGTGTCGGCATACACTTCTATCTCGGCCGAGAGACCTGCCGCGGCATAGGCTGTGTTAAGGATGTCTTTGGCGTTAGGGTCTGCCGCGTCGTCGTTCGCAGCTACACAATGCAACATAGCTGACTGTGTCTGTGGAATTAGCAGATGTGGGCTATTGTCTGCGTCCGTTGCAAGGCCACCTCCATGGAATGTGCCCCCTGCGCCAAGACGATCTGGCACAGCCGCTACCGTACGCATAACCATTGGACCGCCCATGCAATAACCGGTCGTGCCAATACGCCGCGAGGTATCAACAGAAGGCTGAGCATCGAGGAACGCAACCACTGCGCGCGCGTCCGTAAAATGCGTTTCAGCATTGAGATTACGCGCCATCGGCAGAACGATTTCCCGCGTCTCGGGTTGACCGAAGCTTGCACCCTCGCCTACTACCGGCGCCCGTGCATCCCTATAGAACGGATTCACTACCAAAACACTGTAGCCTGACTGAGCGAGGCGCTTGCCCATGGCGCGGAAAGCAGGCCTCAGTCCGAGAATATCTGGCCATACAATAACTGCCGCATGACTGCCCTGCGCGGGATGCACGAAATAGCAATCGGCCACGCCATCTGCAGTAGTGATATCAACGTCGCTCTCTATTACCGACTGCGCATTCGCCACCGGCGGCAGCAACATTGCCGATCCAGCAACAGCAGTCATCAAACCAAATTCTCGACGCGAGAATGATGCTGCCAACTTTTTATTGCCGCCGTCTCCAGCGAGAAACGCCTCGGCGTCTTTTTGGGTGTCTAGATCACACATAGTAAGTCCTCAGAAACTTTTTTTTATTAAGTGACATTGCGAATAAAGCGGTTAGCAATCCGGCCTTAGCATAGGAGTAGGCGTTTAAAAACACAAGCAAAGCAATGTCGTAGGCATTGTTCTGCGTCAACGCACCCACGCCACCGAGCGCTATGCTTAATAGAGAGTTTACGCGCCAATGGAGCCCTTATGAACAGAGAAGAATTTAGACACGCAACGCGTGCTCGGCTCGATGCCATCGATAGCGAAATCAATAGGAGCGCTCAGCGTCAATTGGCTTTACAGAACGCTGTATTCAGACGCCGAGTGGAGGACTACGTTGGGATCGGAACTGCTCCGCAGAATTCTGCGGAAGACCTGCCTCGCAGCAACTCAGCGAAAGAATCACTCTTAGAGGAGGCCGTCGCTCTCGAAGCACTGTTTGCAGCAGAACATCCCGTTGCAGAAAAGATGCTCCGAGAATTGGTTAATTCTTTAAGCCGCCTCGGTATTTAGCCTTGTCGCACAGTTGGTTAGAGCGGTTGTAGCTCGAGAGGAATCGAGCCTTCTCTGCTACCTACCATCAGACCAATCAGCGTATCGCCCCATGTGTATTTTTGCTGCATGAGCTCATTAATCCGTGCCGACTTTTCGGGGCGCGCCTGCACCCGATACTGCGCCGTCACGCCTTGCCTAACTACTGTAACTGAGTCGTTCATAAGAATTCGGTCATGCCAACCCGAACCATCCGCGCCGACGCGCAGATAGGCCAACCCCTCGTCATCAACTACCCAGAGTCGCGTGTTTCGCTTTTCGCCCGCCTCGTTCGCGGCGATGAGCTCGACCACTTCAATGCGTTCCGCTGCGAGGCGCTCTAGCCCTGCAAAGGCAACGCCTACAACAAGAAGGCCTAGAAAAATCCACTTTAGTACTTTGATTAGCAACGCCATTGATGAATCTCTGTGGTGGTTTTCTTACCAATTTATGCTTTCTCGGGTTAATTCAATCTAGCAATCATTGAGTGACTTAGCTACTGTTGGTCAATTCTGGCAATCACGAACAGTCATTCTAGTAAGATGTCAGCGTACTGCCCGACACGCCCTCTGTTAAGGAGACCTTTACAATGCGCGCTTCCTTTCGACTTCTTGCCACACTCGTGTTTGTAGTGGCTTTGAGTATCGGGGCTTTCTTAGTCGGCATGCGTTTTCACGACGGCCCCTTGGAAATCATCTCAGGCGGCCCCTTCAGAACCGGCGCGCTCAGCACGTCGCCGATGAACTGGGACTTTATTAAAGACCGGCAAGAAATCGAATTCCAAACTCTAAATCCCACTACTTCTCGTACCGTGTGGCTCGGCGTAGTCGAGAGTAGGCTTTTCCTCGTCAGCGGCTACATGAACACCGGCTACGGGAGGCTGTGGAAGCAGTGGCCTCATTATCTTACCGACGACGATCGCATTATTCTAAGGATCGACGGCAAGCTCTACGAACAACGCCTAGCGCGAGTTATGGGCGGAGAGATTGTCGCGCCAGTGCTCTCGGAATTTAGTCGCAAATATGGATTCAGCGCGGCAAGCGACGACTCTCAGGTGACCGGTGGTGATACATGGATGTTCGAAGTAATTCCTCGCTGACGCCTAAGCTCTCGCTTCTCCTCGCCGGCCGCGTTCGAAATGTCTATACTCGTTAGCTTGTAATCGATCGCCCATTCTGCGCGTTATTTGAGAGGACAACTTATGCAGGCAATTAGAATACTGTGCGTCGGCGGGACTATCGATAAGGTCTATTTCGACGCGTTAAGCGAATACGAGGTCGGTGTCCCCTACGCGCTCGAGATGCTCGAAGAGCTAAACTTAAACCTTGACTGCCGGGTCACCTCGCTTATGCGCAAGGACTCGCTCGAAATGGATGAGGCTGATCGCGAACTCGTGCGCGACGCTGTCGCAAAAACTGATGAAGAGCTTATTGTCATCACTCATGGCACCGACACCATGGTTAATACCGCAGGCGCATTGAGCTCACTGTACAAAGACGAAAATTTTCAAAAAACCATCGTGTTAACAGGCGCGCTGGCCCCGGCGATTTTCAAGAAGTCCGACGCCATGTTTAATCTTGGCGCAGCACTAACTGCGGTACAGACGATGAAGCCTGGCATCTATATAGCCATGAGCGGGCAAGTGTTCGCTTACGACGCCGTTAAAAAAGACAGGGAAGGCCAGCGCTTCATCGCGATCTAAACCACCGCTCGCTGCGCACGGCGGATTCTTTACCTGCTCACCTTCGTTCAAATAGATCCGCATACTGTGCGGCGATAGCCATATAGTCTTCTTTGAATCCTGCGAGCAAATAACCCTCGGCGATGAGTTTGTCCGTGGCCGCCTCAAATTGCGCCAGATACTCATCAAAGTCTTGGTATAACTCTGTTAACGAGTGACGCACATCGCGCGTCTGCGCCGCTTCGTTGGGAGAGGTAGGCAGGGGAATATAGCCTCCTGCAAGTCTTGCGAGTGACAATGGCGCACCGGTTGCCTCCGCTCGCAGATTCCAGGGCACGAAGGTCGCTACGGGTGCTTGCGTTAACGGGGAGAGTACGGTGGTTTCGGCAGAATCGTTGTTATCGAGGTTCACGGCTGGCACTAGCGGGTTGTAGTACCCGATAGCGACTTGAGGATGAGAATCGATTATTCCCTCTCTTTCCCAACGCGAACCGTAATCAGCTGCGGCCGGTCTGTAGATGGCGCGAGGATGATTCACCCCCTCTAGCGGGTTCCATGCGGCAGGATTGATTCCTCGGTCTGTATGCGACGCAACCAAACTGCCGTCTGCTATGCGAGGATAGCGAGACGCGGGTGGCTCTTTGCCTTCGGCGATCCACTTTGCCATGGCCACCAGCAAAGAGTCAGATAGCGGGGACCACCGATTCGGATTGGGCGGCAGCTGTCCTGAGGAGGCCGGTCGTGGCAGTCCACTGCCCGATCCGTGCTGTGACCCGCCTAACGTGTAGAAGCGGACGCTGCTAGGCAGCTCGGCATCCTCGGTTCCCTCAGGATTAGTATGCGGAAGCGAACCACCGCGCACCCAATACTCGTTTGAGGTTTGGATATGCATGATCTTGGGATCGGTGCCGCTTGCTATTGCTCGTTTCAAGACTCCGTCTCTGCGCCCACTGAAAGGATCGGTGCTTTCGCCATAGGTAAACGGAAAGTAATCATTAGGGTAGAGATGGTTTGAGTGCTGGCCATTGGTACGCGTGGGCATCGCGAAACGATTATTAAACATGCCGTAACCAGCGCCGGCGATAACGGGAATTACACCATCAAAGACACGTCGGCCCTCAAGGTCTTCATTAAATCCTTGGTAAACGAACTGCCGCAGAAGCCGTCCACTCTGAGAAATACCCCATGCCGCTGTATGGTTTATGTTTGGCAGTCCAAGCTGCGTTAACTGATCAGCGCTCTCACCACCGAACCGCATTAACGAAACAAGGTCGCGGATAGCTGTCATGCCAGCGCCAGAGAGCACGGGATCCTGCGCCTCGTAAATAAGCTCGTAGATAACACCGGGCTCGAATCCCTCTGCGAGTATCAATTCAACGAGCGGCTGATTGCTGTCACCCTGTGGCGTGACCTGCAATTCGAAGTCTTCGCGCGACAAGTATTCGCGCGTGTCGTCCTGATAGTCTCGTTTACTGAGCGTGGCCGTAGCGAGGCCTTCACGAGTCGGCGTGTAAGCCAGATGACCGCTACCTGCAATATTTTCAGAAAACGATGGCGCGCTCACTACCACTTCGTAGCGGACATCACCTTTAATTGGCGCGCCTGCCCTCGTAACAATTGGCGCATGTAGTCTTTGTCGATTAGGGCCTGAGCTAATCTCGTTAATCCACCCCGTAACGAGGTAGGTATAGCCCAATTCCGCTAGCGGATGCTCAAGACCTACCTCCGGTGGCACGCGACTGCCGCCACGATTGTTTACGTTGTAGTAGAGAAAGTCCGAGGCAATATTGGAAGAAGGGATAAGGAGTTTGAAGTCGGCAGAATACTCGACAAGCCCCTCAGCATTGACCGGCGCATGCGCTAAATCGACAACCGCCTTGTTACCCGGCGCCGCAGGGTCTAGGGTAAAGTGAACGACACCTAGAATAGACTCATAGCTAAAGCTGACATTAGCCTCGGCGATAGTCTCTCGCGAAGCGACATCGATTGAAACGACTTCGGCGAACGCAGAAGGAGTAGAAAGACTGAAGAGCGCTAGCGCAAAAAAAACTAAGCGCAATAAATAGTGTGAATTTTTCTGACGCGGACTCATTCCAGCTCTCCCAAATAGTGCCCTTAGCGGCGGTTCTCGCCTGAGCTTATTCGTTAGAGTTTTGAGTATTTAGCTCACAGAGTCAACGGCGGTGGCAGCGTCTTTGCGGTGCTGCAACCTGCGCTGATAGAGCCAAGGCACTAGGGCGGTCAAGATCGAGCCGATGACCAACAGAACCGCACCAGCGATGGAGAGCAGCCCAAGCCTGTCACTAAAGGCATAGTCGGGAAAAACGAAAACGGTAATCTTAAGCGAGGCAATAGTAAAAAGTGGAGCAAGCGCGAGTACAGCGCTCACCTTCGAGGCGTCCCAACAGCTCATTGCCTCGGCGAAACACCCGTAAGCTATCACTGTATTAAGACAGCAAAACGCAAGCAGCGAGAACTGTACAGGCGTAAGATCAAAGACTAGGAGAGGAGACACTAGCGGTAACAAGACGACTATCGAGAAGGCGTAAATCACGCTCAGAATCTGCACCGGCGTATAGCTCTTGAGCAGCTGCTTTTGCAAGAGCGCGTAGATTGTCCATGTTATCGCCGCCGCCACAACGATTAACACGCCAATAGTTTGATCGTTCTCCAAACTATTGAGCTCAAAAAGTCTTTCATTGAAGAACAGCAAAAGCCCGCCAACGATTAGTAGCGTGCCAAGCTTCTGCACGGCAAGAAACGGCTCTCGATAAATGACTACACCGCCTAGGATGAGGAACAGCGTGCTCAGCTGAATCACCGCCTCACTTGTCTCGCCATTCACGAAGTTAAGACTGTAGGAAAAGAAAAAATAGTTTGCGCAGAGGCTCGCCGAGGCGAAAAGAAGAACCCACTTGGTGATCACTGGCGCAGACGCAAGCATAGGAAGCTGCTTCGTCGCGGCGAGCCATGCCCAAAGCACAACGCCCGCGATCAGAAAGCGATACCAAACAATTGTTGTCGCATCCATGCCGGCTAACACTTCTTTGAGTGCAACTGGCAACATCCCCCACATCACCGCGGCGGTAAGCGATAAGAGAAAGCCTTTGAAATTGCTCTGAGGCGCTGCAGCTATTGATGGCATGCTAGGAACACTTGGGAAAAAGAGCGGCATCCTAGCACAAAACCATGAAAGCACCACAGGATAACGGGGGTAACGCATACCGCAGCCCTACAAGGGCCCGCAGCCGCGTTAGCTCAGATGCAGCGCGCTAGAGAAGCGGGAGCTTAGAAACTCCATTTGATCAGCGAGCACGTTGTGGTTCGACAAATACAGAAATTCGTATTGATTGGGCACGAAAGGCACGGCCAATAGTTCCATCCCAGCCTGTTCGGGGAGTCTATCGGCTTTCCTATTATTGCAGCGCCTGCAGGAGGTCACAACGTTCGTCCAAATATCCAGACCGCCTTTGGACAGCGGATGGACATGGTCGCGGGAGAGTTCGTGGTAACCAAATGTCTTGCCGCAGTAGAGACACAAATTGCAGTCGCGGCGAAACAGAAATTTATTTTCTAGAGGAGGGTCAGCGAACACATCGTGCACCTTGCCATCGCAAGCGACGATGCTCGGCAGCTTCAGCACCGACCGGATCCCGCTGCGATTGAGCCCGCCTCGCATCTCGAACACGGTATCGCCAAGCGACCAGATGACTTGGTCTTTCACAAGCAGTGTTGCGGTCTCTTCCCGTGTGAGCCAACTCACCGGAATACCTGCTTTGTTCAATCGGAGAATCTTCGCATTCACACCGAATCACTCGCCTCCAGGGACATTGACCGATCACGCTCGTTTCTTTACTGACTGAGACTTCTGTTAATTCTTTCTTCGCTCTACTACTCTTCGAGTTTAAACCCATCGAGTCAAGCCCACACGCCACTCTTTATTCTTATTGGTTTTTTTAGCGTTTTATTTCGCAGCTTTTTAATGATTATCGGCAGACGGCACACCTACTCAAGTGCTCGTTGGCGATGTTAACCCCTCAGCGCAGCAGCTTCGAGCTTGCGTTGACGTCGCCGTTCAGGACCGCCACTAGTTAGCCAATACAGGCCATGAAGCCCTATCAGCAGCAACGCGAACAGAGGGAGCGTGCCGTAGTCAGCGCCGCCGACTTGAAAGTAAAAGACCGCGTTGTAGTCGCGATTCTCGATCGGGTGACGGGCGGTAACGACACCGATATAGGCGCCCTTTTCATCGAAGGTGTACTCGGTGCTGTAATAACCGCCGTCTTCTATCCTCGGTTCCTCATAGAAGACCGTCAGCGCGTCGAGGTCTTCAATCGCCTCGATGTCAGACCACGAAGCGAAACGACCGAGCTTGTCGACGTCTTTAATAATCCGCAGATCAATAAGCATCTCGGGTAGCAGATCGTGCAGATACTCCATGACGAACACAGAGCGCGCCACCTCGGGAATATCTTCGCAGTGCTCTTCGGCCTCACTCTGCTCGGGCTGGAACACCGTGAAGTGCGCCTGGAGGAAATTGATACTTATGAGACAAACGTCGTCTTCAAACGCAACGCCACCGTGACCGAACGCCGGCGCGGAGTTTAGGAACAGCGCAGCGCTGAGAAATACTGGGAGGAATCGTTTCATTCTGTGTCTCAATTTGGATAGATGAAAAAGCGGTGCGTCTGCCGGCCGACCGAGACCTACGCCTACCAGGCGATGGTCGAGCCATCATAGTTGTAAAATTGACCCGTGTTAGCAACGCTCAGGCCATCGATCACGTTTAACATACCGCTTACGCTCTCGGGCGCGTCGATAAGTCCATTAGGTCCGCCCATATCAGTACGCACCCACCCTGGGTGCAGCGTCGCGGCCGCTATACCCTCGGGCGCAACGTCCAATGCGAGGCTTTTTACTACCGAGTTAAGTGCCGTCTTGGAGCTGCGATAAATATAAGATCCGCCGCGACCATTATCTGCGATCGAGCCCATCTTCGAGCTAATATAGACAAGCTTCTTGCCACTACCCTTACGCACATTATCGATAAGCAGTTGTGTCAGCAGCATCGGGGCAACTGCATTGGTGTAGAGGACCTCCGCCATTGCCCGGCCGTCAACGTTGCCAAAATTGGCGTCCCGCGGCCCGTAGATTCCTGCATTATTGATAAAAACATCAATTGCTTCGCCATTTAGCAGGGCTACCGCTTCGCGCATTGACGCCTCGTCAGAGACGTCCATCTCAACGAGCGAAAGTTGTCCACTGTGCTTGAGCGTGAGTGCTGTAAGGTCAGTCGACGTGGCGATATCGCGACAGGTCGCAATCACGCGCTGTTTGCGCGCTAGTAGCTGATGCACAAATTCAAGGCCGAGGCCGCGGTTACAACCGGTAATAAAATAGGTGGACGTTGACATGACGAACTCCGAACGAAGGGGCAAGAGCTGAACTAAATCAGCGCATGGCGGGCGCGCGATTATAAAGCACGGCCTCAGCTGTTATACTCTTTCGATTATACCCTAGCCAGAGCGAGAACTGTGGCTGGAACAGTCTCTTTAAACGAGTAAGATTAAAATAATCATGAAACCGCCTAGAACCCTGCTTCAGCTGATCACTGCAGCGCTCGGTGCGCCTCTTTTGCTGGCCGGCAATGCATTTGGACAAGCTGCAGCAGCCGAGCAGGGCGTCGAGGAAATCATCGTGATTGGCGTTGTACCAGGCGGCGCTAGCATCGATCGAAACAAACTCCCCTACCCTGTGCAAACCGCAGATGCGGCCGCGATACAGCAGGGTGACAACGCCAGCCTTGCGGACTTCCTTCGCCGCGGTTTCGGCAGCGTGTCGCTTAACGACGCGCAGAATAATCCGCTGCAGCCAGACCTTCAGTATCGCGGCTTCACCGCCTCGCCACTATTAGGACTAGCACAGGGCCTGAGCGTCTATCAGAACGGCGCGCGCATTAACGAACCGCTCGGTGATTCGGTCAACTGGGATCTTATGCCCCAGTCGGCTATCGCGGGCGTCACGCTAATCGGCGGCACGAATCCCCTCTTTGGCCTCAACAGCCTCGGCGGGTCGCTGGGAATCCGCATGAAGAATGGCTTCGATTTCGAAGGCTCTCAGCTTGGCGTGCGCACAGGCTCTTTCGGCCGCACGACCGCATTTCTCGAAACCGGCGGCAATAATTACCACGGCACCGAAGGGTTTGCTTATTACCTCAACATTGAGTCGTTTGACGAAGACGGCTGGCGCGATCAGTCCGCATCCGAAGCACTTAACGCATATGCGAGCGTCGGTTGGCGCGGTGAGCGCGGATCGATCAATGCAGAATTGCAGCGGGGTGACTCTAACCTGCGTGGCAACGGCGCCGCGCCCGTCGAACTTCTTGCTCTGGATCGTGCTGCCGTGTTTACCGCACCCGATATAACCGAGAACGATCTACTCATGGCCGCCGTAGACTTCACCTTTGAGCTCACGGCTGAGCAAACCCTCAGCGGCAATCTCTTCAACCGCCGCAACACCACCGATGCGTTTAACGGCGACGGCTCCGAATTCGGCGTATGCAGCTTCGGCGGCATCCCTGCGCTTATAGAGGCGCTCGAAGATGACGAACTGGACGAACTCGGACTCGATGATGACGATCTCTGCGATGATCAGTTTGCCAGCATCGATGCCCTCGAGGATTATCTCAACAGCCTAGGTTCTGATGACGAGTTTAATCTCGAAGATTTCACCGACGACCTCTCTGGTACTCGAAGGCTCAGCGACGAGGCAATCAACAATATAAGCCAACGTACACAACGCAGCCGCGGCATCGACCTGCAATGGCGCAACACCGCGGCACTCGCGGGATTCGAAAATCAACTCATCGTTGGCGCAGCTTACTACCGTGGCTTATCAAACTTCGACTCAGTGCTTGAGCTGTCTGAGCTAGACCCCCTTACAAGGGTAACTACTGGGCTCGGTACGGGCACGTTCGTCGATGCGGAAGCGACCTCGGTAGAGACCGCGACGCGCTCAACAAGCCTCTATGTGACTAACACGACTCAGCTTTCAGACACGCTTGCACTCACCTTATCTGCTCGTGCCAATGACACCGATGTCCGCTTACAGGACCGCAGCGGCGAGCGTCCTGAGCTAAACGGCGAGCATCGGTTCCTGCGGGTCAATCCAGCGGCAGGCTTAACTTGGCAGGCAACTTCAGATACAACGCTTTATGCGTCTTACAGCGAATCTTCGCGCGCGCCGACACCTATAGAGCTTGCCTGCAATGAGGGTGTTTTCGAGGTTGCCCAGCGCTTCGCTCTCGAGCGTGGTGACGACCCCGACGACATCGACTTCGAATGCCGCCTGCCGAACGCCTTCCTCGCCGATCCACCGCTGGAGCAAGTCGTCGCTAAAAATATCGAACTCGGCGCGCGCGGCTCGCTTTCACTGCCCCTAACGGCTCTTGGCTCTATACGATACGAGGTCGGTTTGTTTAACACGACAAACCGCGATGACATCCTTTTCCAGACCACCGGGCGTTCAACCGGACTCTTTGCCAATGTCGAAAAAACTCGGCGCCGCGGCTTCGAAGGGAAAATTTTAGGCAACAAGGGAGCGCTGAACTGGATGCTCGCCTACAGTCATATTCAAGCAACGTTCGAAACCGACTTTAACGCACTGAGTCCTAATCACGACTTCGCCGATGACGAAGGAGAGATCGCAATTTCCAAGGGAGATAGCATACCTGGCATTCCAGAACAGCAATTTAAACTTGTCGCCGACTACGCTCTTACCGCTAGTTGGCAGCTGGGGATAGACCTGCTAGCTAATAGCGGTCAAGTATTGCGAGGAGACGAGTCTAACCAGCTCGCGCCCACTGCCAGCTATGCCATAGTGAATCTCCGCACTCGCTACCAGTACAGCGACACCTTCGAAATTTATGCACGAGTCGATAATCTCTTGGACCGAGACTACGAGACCTTTGGTTTGCTTGGAGAGGAACCGGGCGAGGTCGACGTGCCGCTAATAACTGACATGACAATCCCAAGGTTTTTGGGTGCCGGTCAGCCGCGTGCTGCGTTTGTCGGACTCAGGATTAGATTCTAGGTCTTCGTCGCACGCCTAGCGCTGGCGCAGAAACTCCACCGCGCGATCGGGGAAATCGGTAAACGCACCATCGATTCCTGCCTCGAAGAAAAACGCCTCAAGCATTTCCTCGAAGCTGCCTGCCCACTTAGCCACCTGACCTGCGTCGGCTCTAAAGGTATATGGATGCACCTGCATGCCGTTAGAATGTGCAAGCTCAACTAGGTTGCTTATTTTAAGATTGCCAGGTGTAGAATCCGGCGCAATAAGAAGACTTTTATCCGGACCGAATCCGTCGGCGTAACGCCCTACTTCCTGCATACCGCTCTCGTTAAACATCCACTGATACTCTTCGTCGTCGCCGACGAGCATTACCAGCTTTAGGTCGATACCGGCTTCAGGCAGAATTTCGTCACGTAGGCGTTTAACCTCTTCCCAACTAAAGGTTTGCAAAAAAACTTTTTGCTCCTTGCTTGCATAGCCATAGGCCTTGAGCTCAGCAACCACTGCACGACCTAGGTCTTTGCCTTCGGCCAAATGGAATTCAGGCGATTTGATTTCGGGATAGATACCAATGTCGCGGCCGGTAGACTTATTCATTCCTTGAATCAATTCTAATTCTTCGGCTAGCGTGGAAATGCGAAACGAGGATGTTCGCATAGGAAAACGCGCTGCATAACCCTGTACGCGCTGTCCGTTAACTATTCGCGCGCCCTCGCTCGCGGCAAGTTGACGAATCTCGGCAAGCGTAAAATCGATTACATAGTGCTTCCCGTCTGCACGCGCTCGCCCTGGAAATTCTTCGGCAACGTCGGTGGTTCGATCCAGCGTGATATCGTGGATGACAATGAGTTGATCGTCTTTAGTCATGACTACATCTTGCTCAATGTAATCAGCACCCATGGCATAAGCCATCGCCTTAGCCTCGAGCGTATGCTCGGGAAGATAGCCGCTCGCGCCACGATGGGCGACGACGATCTTCTGAGCGAATGCCCCCGATGAAGTAATGAGGCTCATAGCTAATACTCCGAAAACTTGCGCTGCTCGCCGACGCCTATTCATCATTGGTAACTCTCTTTTCTAGTTTGGGATAATTGGCCACTAAGAACCAAATCGATACCTTAACTTAATCGCAAGGGTGTCGACTACCCTGTCGGTCCAAGACTGTACCAACAAATCTTGGAAGGTTTCGAAGCTATTGGCAGGCAAATTACTGCCGCGTGTATACACCACGAAAAGATCCGACAGAGGCGCTATCTCCCACCGATAGCGCGCTTGAAAGGTCAACCTGCTGATGGTGAAACTATCGGAAGCGTCGTTTGGTTTTGCGACCGGTTTCAAGAAATCTAAATTCTGGGAATCGACCTGCCAGAATCGATCCTCGAAAGCTTTGAGCGCCGTCCATTGAAGGGTAAAACGAAGCTGCTGCCAGGCATTGATAAAATAATTCATTTCTAGCCGAGGCGCCCATTGATGAGACTCAAAGCTAGTGTAAGCGCCACTTCCTTTGTGTACGAGCAGCGCTTCACGGTCTGTATAGTCTAACCTTAGATCACTTGAAAAACGGTCATTAGGACGCCAGGTTATTCCGCTTGATGCTCCTGTTCTCGCTGGTCCAAGCTCATCTTGATCGAGGTTCAAATCGAAATTGAAAGCTAGCTTATCGGCAGGGTTAGTTCTGAAACCTAAGTTCAATCCGTATCTGCCCTGCACCTTAAAATCACCCGTGCCGCGACCGAGTCGATCATCAATACGCTCGGGAAAATAACGTAGGCTTATATCATAGGTGTTGTTATCGAGGGTGTTGTAACCACGATTCAAGAACATTCCAAGGCTGACTGGCTCACCCTCTGTATTCCACTGATTTGTGACAAAGAACCTCGTTGTCCGCTGCCTAAGACCCGGTGCGTCTGACTCAATCTGGAAAAAACTATAGTCGAGGTTCATTTGATCATTGCGCGTTAGAAATCCTAACTCATTGATATCTAGCGAGTCATCGATATAGGTTGCGCGCACAGTGTGCTGCAACCCTCTTCTTGGCCTAAAGACGACGTCACCCAAAAATCCATTGCCGGTTTTGCCGTCGACGTCGCTATGCATAAGCTGGGTATCAATCACGAAACGGTTGTCTGCTGAAAAGTAATGCATATCGACGGCATGTGCTGTCGCGTCGATTGTTGGATGCGAAAGGTTTGTACCCATCCATCCTATGGCGCGGCGCCCGCCACTACTTGTGTCTTCGTAGAGTAATCGCGCGACGCTAAAATCCCGTCCAATCGCGTTTAATGTAACCTGCGTACCGTCATCGAGCGTGCCGCCTATTTGTGAATCGGTTTCGGAAGCGAGAAGCGTACCGTAACGCCAATTGCCATTTTGACCAGTCAGTTTCACCGCGCCAAGTAGTTCTGATGGCTGGCTCAAATCGGTTGGTACCACATCGACATCACTAGGGACATCATAGATCGCTGCCCCGCCAATACGCCTCGTATTGAGAAGCGAAATTGGACCTCCAGGGCCGCGGCCCCCAGAGGTCCGTGGCGACGTGTTAAAAACATCCTGCCCCTCTAAGAAAAATACCCGCCGCTCAGGAAAGAACACTTCGAAGGCCGTCAGATTAACAACAACATCATCGGATTCCACATTGCCGAAATCAGGATTCAGACTTGCCGAGAGCAGAGAATTGGACGTGGGTCGCCAAAATATTTCGGTACCTAGCTTATAAGTAGATTCGCCGCGCACGCCGTCATAAATACCCGATGCAAAGGGGTAATACGTGAGCTGTCGCCTCGGCTCTATATCTTTCAGTTCATAGCTTTCAAACGCTGAGAGGAATTGATTAACCGTGCCGGGCAATGGCGGATTAGCCCAAGCCTCGCCTTGCAAATGCCCAACCTGACGTTCGAAGTAGAGACCTATCTTGCGGACATCATCAACCTGAGGAAGCGGCATCATCGACCAAGGAATGTAGTATTCTACGCTCCAACCATTCTCAAGGGCCTGTGTGCGCGCAAGCCAAGGGCCATCCCATTGAAAATTAAACGTTCGCTCTGGAAGGATGGTCGCATCGGTTAACGAGTTACCTAGGTTAATACGCAAGTAAAATCCGTAGAGCCCTTCTCCCGATGCATCGATCGCGACAACAAAGCCATCGCGTTCGAGTCTTACATCGCGCGATGTCATACGTGCCATGAGCGTTTCTTGCGGTTGAAAATTCATCGCACTCAGATAAATGCCGCGCTCGGTATAAAAGAATCGAACGTGCGTTTCATAAGGCGTGTCGGCTAACGTATCGGGATCAATAACCTTCATTCCATCGATGACAGGCAGGTCTTTCCAGACGTCTTCGTCGATGAATCCGTCTATCGTGATATTGGCCTCGCTTTGCTCGATGCGTGTAATCTGAGGCAGCGCCACAGTCAATCCGTCTTGCCCTAGCAATTTACCCCCGGGCAGCGCCGAAAAGAGGCAGGTCACTACGAAAAGCAAAACAGTAAAAAGGCAGGATTTGGAATCGGTAACTCTCATGTCATCGCTCGCTGCAAAGGGACTCGCGATTATCGCGGCCGACTCACCATGTCATTGACGGGGATCAATCTATCGAGCGATCCGGGAAAGGGAGTTTACAAGAGAATTAATAACTTAGGGGTTTTGCGCAACAATTAGTTGCATTAGCTAAATACAACTAGCGCCTCGCAGTAAGCGTCGCAGAAATTGAGCGCACTACTTCGCCACGCTTAAGTTCGAGCAGAACTTCATCACCGATCGATAATGATCTCAGCAAAGTAGAGTAAGTTTGTAAATCGGAAAGTGTCTGCCCATTTAATGACAATATAATGTCGCCTTCGCTGAGTCCGGCGGCTTCAGCGGCGCTGCCAGGGGTGACACCTGTGATACGCACACCCTCTCCGACATAACCGAAGTCCGGCAACGTGCCAAGGCTCGCCCTGCGCTCCTCAGACCCCGCTGGCGCAACCGCAATCGGCGCATTCGCGAGCGTTACCCTTAGCGGGTCGGTGCGCTGACCAAGGTAGATCGCGGCTTCCTCGAGCCATGAGGCAACTGATGAGAGGCCCTTGTAGTCGATTTTCTCCTCGCTATCGCTAACTCGGTGATAGTCGGTATGAAGCCCCGAAAAGAGATGAATGGCGGGCACGCCATTATTGAGAAAACTAACGTGATCGCTGCTCGCAATGGTCTGGTCAGGCAGCTGCGACTCGACTCCTATTGTGTAGCCAATGCCCTGCGCCATAAACGGCCACTCATAAGCGCTCTCGCTACCGAATACCTGCAGCTTGCGTCCCTCCAGCCTGCCCACCGCGTCTAAATTGAGCATCGCATAGAACTCAACCTCGCCAAGGGCGCTAGGCGGCGAGGAAACGAAATGCTTTGAGCCCAAAAGGCCCGCCTCCTCGCCACTGAAGGCGACGATCACGATTGGCCGCACCGGCGTGAAAGCGCGTTTAAGCTTGGCAGCGACTTCGATGAGCACAGCTACACCGGAGGCATTATCGTCGGCGCCGGGAAAAGGAACTCCGCGCTCATCGAGCCCGAGATGGTCATAGTGCGCGCCGAGCACAACCGGCTGATGCGCCAGCGCAGGATCGCTGCCGGGGATCAGGCCGACGATATTGCTGAGCTGCTGCGCGCGACCGTCCGCTAACGTGTCCTGCCACGTTTGCAGGTAGCTGCCGCCGATTGCCTGTAGGCCGATGCGTCTAAATTCACTCTGAATATAGCGCGCGGCTTCTTCGATGCCCCCGTCCTGTCCAGCTTCGCCTGTGGCAACATCCGCACCTGTGAGGATTGGAGAGGAAAAGGGGTTGCTTATACCGCGTCCGAGCATTGCAGTCGCGGTGAGCCGCTCTATATGACGTGCAAGATTTGCTTGTAAATATTTTGGCGGCAAATCCGCCAAAGCAGGCACAGCTGGGAGACTCGCGAGTGCGCGTGTCGATGCTTTCTCCGGATTGTGCCAGACGAGCGGCGACTCACTGCTTGCCCACACGCCCTTAACATCGTTAGTGGGCGCATCACCTAGAAAACTCAGATAGGAGTATTTACCGTAATGCGGGAGTTTCTCGATCAGCCCTGGCTGCGCCGCACTGCTATCGATGGCAATAAAGCCGAGCGCCAACTCATCCGAACTCGGGTGCCGAGCGACGAAAACCGAGCTGCGATCCTGAAATTCAACTTCAGTTGTGCCCAGTGAGAGTCCGTTCTCGCGCCGGCTTACATCCTGCGACGCGGCCTCGATCGCGACATCGGCGAAGCGATTGTTGATGCCCAAAACCCAGACACTCGAATCTGCGGGCAGTGACTCAATCTCATCATCCCGCACGATGCGCGCACTCACGCCTTCGCCAAAGTTCGCGGCTAGCTCTCGCCAATGTGCCTCTGTTAGCGCAGGACCGGTTTTCTCAAGATCAGACGCTCGCGAATCCACACCGGCAGAGGGCACAACAAATGTTAGTGTCGACGCACCGAAAAGTTCGCCAATAGTCGGCGGCGTCTCAGCGCGGTCAAGCATGCGGAAAAGGTCGTAATAGGGATCGACGACTACCGCCTCGAGCGAAGAATAATTATCGGCAAGAAACCCCTCGGCGCGCTGACTCAGCGTTAAGTTAACAATTTGCGGCACATCGATTCCGGCATAGTAAAGCGCGACGGGCACTTTAAAGGCAAAGGGTGCTTCATCCTGAATCTGCGCAAACATGAGGCGTGCTTTGTCTCCGCGTTCTTCGAGGACCGAGACGGCTAATTCCGGCGCGCCTTTGCGCGTAACCCACTGCGTGAAAAAAGGCTGCAAGTCACGCTCGGCGAGCGTCGAAAAATGCGTCGCGATGTCAGAGAAGGACGCGCGCTTAAATCGAAAATCGCGATAAAACTGTTTGAGTCCGCTGAGAAATAATTCATCACCGAGCTCGATACGAAGCATGTGCCAAAGCATAAGCGTCTTGCCATAGCCTATTGCCTGCGACGCAGCCGAATTACGCGAGGTAAATTCTTCGAGCGGAAAGTCCGCTGCGTCACTAACGTAGTTTTTAACCCTAGCGAGCATTTCCTTTCGGTATTCGGGGCCTCGCCCTTCGACTTCCTGAAACAAATGGTCGGCTAAATACGCGGTGAGCCCCTCACTCCAATTGCCCGATTCGTATTCGGGGTAGACACCGTTGCCCCACCAATTGTGCAAGATCTCATGGGGGTAAGACGAATCGATAATGAAGGGAAAGCGGATGATTTGTTCACCTAGTAGCGTAAAAGACGGCATGCCGTACCCCGTCTCCCAAAAATTTTCGACCAACGCGAATTTGCTATAGGGATAAGCGCCGAGAAGCGGTTCATAGAGTGCAAGATAGCGTTCGGTCGCGTCGAGGTATTTAGCGGCGAGATTCGAATCAGGCGAGCGCAATAGCGCTAATACGTCGACCTCTCGCGGGTTGCCATCGCTCGCGAGCACCGACTTATAGGTCGAGGTGTATTCTGTAAACGCGGCAGCGATTAAATAGATCTCTTCCATAGGGACATCGCTGCGCCAGTTATTATCATCCGCTCTGTCGCCCTGACTAATGCTCCGCCAGCCACGCGCAGAGTCGGCGAACTCGACCTGCATCTCGAAGGTGACTAACTCGTCACCGAACGCCGGGATCCACGCACTTCCCCTGTTAAGATAAACGCCGCGAGAATCGATGATGCCCGAGGTCTCGGAAAAGCTCTGTGAATACTGAGCACCGGTTTGCCGCGTTTCATCGAACAGCGTGCCCGAGTAGGAGAGCTCTAAGGGCTGACCACTGCGCCGTGGCAAGTCAACCGAATAACGCGCTTTGCTCGCAGCGAGGCCGCCGGTCTCGTTAATCCCTTGCGCGAGCTCAGCAGAAACGCCACCAGTCTTGCGAAGGCCGCGCGGCCGGTTGGTGATCTGCAGATTGGCATTTAGCTCAAACACAATATCGCTGCGCCCAAAATTTTCAGGCAAGTCGATCTTATCGGTGACCTCGAGATGATTGTTATGAGGGTCAATCGTCACGGTAAGGCTGTGGTGGACAGGCGCACGGTCGGCCGGTGCCGCGTTGGCAGCCTCCTCTAGATCCTGAGCGAACAGAGTCTGAAGTGAGACGAGGCCAAAAAAGCCAATGACGAGCGAGCGCGGCATTTAGTGCGCGCTCGAATTTGCCAGAAGTTCAAGCGCATGGGCGTGATTCCAATCGGCTATATGCAGCTGAGAGGTACCGTCCGGCGTTCGCGTCGTACTCCAAGCAAGCTGATCGCCGCTGGGTGAGAATACTGGAAGTATGTCTGTTCCCTCTGTATTGGTCACCCTGACCGGCGCATGCGCGCCCTCTGTATCGATAAGGAAAAGTTCGAAATTGGCATGACCCAGCTGATTGCTAGAGTAGATTAAATACTCACCGCTCGGATGGTAGTAAGGCGCCCAGGCGACCATGGCATCCGCGGTGAGCTGTCGTTGGTTGCTGCCGTCTGCATCCATCGTCCAGATCTCTGCGCTATTGCCATCGGGATTGAATCGACGCCAAGTAATTTTGCTGCCGTCGGGGCTAAAGAATGGCCCACCGTCGTAGCCCGGTGAGTGCGTTAGTTGCCGCACGTTGCTTCCATCCGCATCCATGACATACAGATCCATAAAGTAGGAGCTGTCGTCTTCGAACAGCGCCTGCTCGGCGCGGCTGAGTGTGCGTGAGTACGCTTCTCTGTTAGACGCGAACAGAATCTGCGAGCCGTCGGCGGAGTAGGAGCCTTCGGCATCGTATCCATCGGTGTTGGTTATATTGCGCGCGCCAGATCCATCGGCATTCGCGACATAGATGTCATAGTGGCGATCATAGTCCCAGCCATACGCTCGCTCGATACCGCTCTTGCGAATCGCGATTTCCTCAGCCTGCTTAGCCAACGCATTCGGATCCTCGTGCGTTGACGAAAACATCACCAGATCCTGTGTCGGATGTATCCACGCGCAGGTGGTTAAACCAATACCGGGGGAGACTAACCTGCTTTCGCCGCTCTCAAGATCAAGGACAAAAATCTGATAGAAAGGATTATCGCCTGGCTGCTCACTCTGATAGATCAGCTCACGCCCGTCCGCACTGAAATAACCTTCACCCGACCGCAGACTGTCGGTAACCAACTGCCGCGTGTTGCTGAGCAGCTGACTTTCGTTCTGGACATCGGCATAGTCGCTTGGAGTCGGTTCGACCCATTTCGTTGCCGCGGCCATGCCATCGCTGCTGTAGCCGGGCGAGTCTTCGGCTTCATAGCGAGATTGCTCCCCGGCCGGTCCACAGGCGGTTAACGCTGCGAGAATCGCCGCGGCGATCGACCCTCTTTTCAGAAAGGGCGCAAGGGGCTTAGATGAGCTGCATAGCATCGCACGTGCTCCTGTCTTTGTGACCACATTAGTCGGTGGCGAAGGTGAAGTTTTCTTGCTGCGGGAATACGCCAAAAAGGCCACCGGTGTGAATAAACACAATGTCTTTAGCGCCGGCGAAGCAGCCTTCGTCGCCTTTCAGAATTTCGTTTACCATGCCGTAGAACGCTTTGCCTGTGTATACCGGATCGAGGAATACTCCTTCAGCGCTGGCAAGCGCCTTGATGGTGTCGAAAACCTCAGGGTATCCAATCCCGTAACCCGGACCGAGATAGCCTTCTTGGGTCAGTACGCTCAGCGCTGCAGTATCGATCTCAGCCCCGGGCGTGCCTTCAAGCAAATCGGCATAGCGCGTCTGCCAACGTGCGATATCCTCACGCGCGCGCTCATCAAAATAATCAGCGCTGTCGCTAACATTGAAGGCAACAATTTTTTCAGCTAGGTCAAAAATCTGATTCCCAGTAATAAGTCCGGCTTGGGTTCCGCCCGATCCGGTTGCCGTCACAATCGCGCTTGGCCTAAGCTTCAGCCGTTTAAAATCTGCTGCCAGTTCTTCACTCGCAGCGATATAACCCCAGAGCCCTACTTCATCGCTTGCGCCAGTTGGAATGAAATACGCCTTGTGACCCGACACCTCGGCCTCAGCTTGAAGCTGTCTCGCGTACTGAGGATGCGCGGCTGCCCAACCCTCCGCAGGCAAATAGCTAATCTCGGCGCCAGCCAGCAAGTCCATAAAATGATTGCCGCTGGGAATCTTTGGCTCCTCGCCGCGCAAAATCAGCTGCACCTTCATGCCGAGTCGCGCGCCCATAATCGCGGTAGCACGACAGTGGTTTGATTGGATGCCACCGCAGGTGATGAGGGTATCGCAACCTTGACGCTGCGCTTCGGCAATACAAAATTCGAGCTTACGGATTTTATTGCCAGACACTTCGATGCCTGTCATCTCATCGCGCTTCATCCAAAGATTAACGCCACCAAAACGTTCAGAAAAACGCTCAAGCTTTACGAGCGGTGTTGGCAAGTTAGCCAGATGCAGTCGAGATGGATAACGCATTCGCGGAAGCTCTCCGAAAGCGCCGCCTAGTTAGCGGCGTCGTAGGTTTGAACCGCGCTTGGGGCGGCGAGGTCTTCTGCGGTGCTTGGCTTGAGCACTTCGCTGTAAAGAAAAAGGTCTGTTAACACAGCGCGCAAATGTATAGACGCATTCAGATTGTCGACCATTTCCGAGCCAATTTTGTTCTGTTTGAGAATAAAATTGAGTGCAGCACTTGCCTTTGCGCAGTCGTCTGCAATGACCTTCTCGAATGCATCGCTGCTCGCGTCGAATGCGTCGATGAGTGACTGCATCGCTGTCGCCATGCCTTGAATCGTAGGCTGGGCATGTGGACCAGGTCCAGACTCAACGCCTGCTGGTCGACCCTGCGCGGCGTAAGCAAGTAAAAATTCGTAGCCAGATTCGATCGTCTCGATCGCGCTTTCTAATATGCTTGTTTCGGTCACGTGTGTGTCCCTCTACTACTTTCTGTGGTGTCACTAGTAAATGGGGCCAGACTTTCGCTGCTGGCGCAGGAAGAGCTGACCCCGTTTTGTTGATTCTAGCTCGCGCGACCCTGTTCGACGCGCGCGAGTCGTTAATCGGCTTGCTTAGGCGACCATAGGTTCGGGTCGTGATTTGCCTTCATTTCGTCTTCTGAAATCCATCCTTTGAACATCGAGCGCGTATAGAACAGCTTCTCTGGGCGAATAGCGAAGTAGATGTGTGTCGAAGCGAGCGCGACGAGCGCAAGCGTCGATAATCCGTGCAGCAAAAACACTAATCCCAGCTGGCTTTCAGGCATGCTGTTAGTGCGCTCCCAAAACGGTGAATCGATCTGCAAAAACATCAACAAGCCGGTCGCTATAACCGTCATCACAACGACAGTAACTGCCCAGTGCATACCCTTCTGCTCGAAGGAATATTTGCCTGGCAGGCGCGTCGAATCGAATGGTTCTGCAAAGTCGCGAGGACCCAAGATCATCGATTTAAAATCTTGCCAGAAGAGGGAACGAACGATGTGCACGAGGGTGATGAAGCTCAACAATAATCCAGCCATCCAGTGCCAGTTTAACCAGGCGAAACGCAGACCAACGATCGGCGCAACCCCCGTGAGGATTA
>JAFMKB010000062.1 GCA_017853205.1 Gammaproteobacteria bacterium | reverse complement strand
GTAACATCTATCGCTGCTTCAACTCCATTTGCTTCGGCGATCTTTCCCCACACGTAAGCGCTCATGGGCATCGAGTCTGCGCCTTCGCCCGCCTGCAGCATGTACGCATACATAAGCTGCGCGTCGCCGTAGTTCTTGCGCGCGCTGCTTAAGAATAGGCGTCGCGCTTTGGCGTAGTCCAGACTAGTGCCTTTGCCTTGCTGGCTTGCCAGCGCGAGCATGTACTCGCCAGCAGCTAACGACTGGTCTGCCGCCATCTGAAACCAGCGCACCGCTTCGCGCGCATTCTCGGCAACGCCGTAGCCGTAGTAGTAAAGCAGGCCGACATTCTGCTGTGCTTCGGCAAGGCCGCCGTCGGCCGCCTTTCGGTACCACTCCATCGCGGTCGCGTAATTCTGCGCAACGCCCAGGCCTTCCTCATACATGTGACCCATGTTGTTCTGTGCCTCCAAGACGCCTGAGTTGGCGAGAGGAAGCCACGCGCGCATAGCAGTCGCATAGTGACCTCGGTCTTTTGCAGCGAGGCCGGCAGCGAATTGAGTTTCGGAATCAGTTTGCGCGAATGCGAGTGCTGAAGCGCCTAGGAGCACGGCTACGGCGAGAAGTCGGGTGCGCATGGTGTGAGTCCTTAGCTAGAAAACAAGTACAGAGAATAGCGCAAACCGGCGCTATCCTCCATCGACTTGAACTAAGACTACGCCCGTTCGATGCGCCTTACGTTGGTTTGCATGTCGAGAACCGCGTGAAAGAGATCGCCCTCGGTCACGACGCCCACGAGGCGTTGTTTCGACTCGTCGACAATGGGGATGCTCTCGCCGACGAAGTCAGCAGCGATGCCCATCGCTTTCTGGAGCGAATCTGTTTCGATTAAGACAATCGGCTCGACGTCGAGTTTGCCCGCAATCGGGTTGTCTCCGGCCTCCTGCGCACCGAACAGGTCGAGCTTGCCAGAGAATCTGCCTTGGCTGTCGAACGCGTAGGCCTCCATCAGCCTGGCTGCGCTCATCTGGGCATAGGCGTCGCGGCCCGTGGTTGAGTCCGTGACGCTGACATACTCGGCCATCTTGCACTGAGTGACCGGAGTCTGGCCGAGGAGTATCGCCTCGCGTCCTTGGGTCATGTCGATTCCGCGGTCAAGCAGCTGCCGGTCGAAAAACGAAAGGCCGAACAAGCGGTGGGTAACCAGGCTACTAATGATGACCGCGATCATTGCCGCCACCGCGTACTCATAGGAGCCCGTGAGTTCTAGTACGATCATCACAGTAGAGATTGGTGCGCCGATAACCGACGCCGCCACCGCTGCCATCGCAGAAATCATGAGCACTTGGTCGACATCAGTTATGCCTGCCATGTGCAAAGCTGCCGCCGCCACGGAACCGGTCGCCACACCGATAAACAGCGCGGGAGAGAACACGCCGCCAAATAACCCAAACCCAATGCAGAGCGCTGTCATAGTGAGCTTTGCAACGAGCAGCACAATCACCATGCCGAGCGCATAGTTACCTGCGATTAACTCATTCACCGTGCCGACACCAATACCGAGTATCTCAGGCACAAATATACCGACCACGCCGCAGATAAACGCAGCAATAAAAGGCAGGTTTGTTTTCGAGTAGGGATACGCCGCTGCAAGTTTTGCGGTGAAACGTAGCGAGCGCATGAATAGGATGGCGACTAGCGACAGCAGCGGCCCAAGAATAATGAAGATCGGTACGATACTGGCCATCTCGGGCACGGCTTGGCTCAGGAGAAAAGTAGCATCCGCACTGGGGAAGAGAATCTGATCGAACGTGTCGGCGCTAATCGAGGCGACGAATATCGGCGCAATCGCGCGGAGTGAAAAGTGTCTGAGAATCGCCTCGTGCGCAAAAATCACGCCGGCGATCGGCGCGTTAAAGCCTGCAGAAATAGAGGCCGCGACGCCGCAGCCAATAAAAATATCTTGCGCGAATCGGTTGTCTAAGAAGCGGCGAAATAACACGCCAACGCTCGCGCCAAAATGAACAAGCGGGCCATATTGCCCAACCGATCCACCGCCGCTAGCGGTAACAAAGGCGGCGAGCGTCGAGGCCATGCCCTTTTTTACATCAAGATTCTGCGCGCTGCTGTGCGCCGCATAAATCGTGTCGGCGGGGCCAGCCCAACCGGGGAGCTTGAGGTAGTTTTTTAGGCCGACGACTAAACCCGCTGCCGCGAGTAAAAAAATCACACTCGCAAACGAGTAGGTGTTGCCGAACAGGGTGAAGTTCGCCCACTGAGTCTCGGCGCGAACTGAGGCCGCAGCGCGCACGCCCTCGACGAAAAGATTTGCCGCAACCGCCATGATTAAGCCAATCGTCAGGCCGAAGGCAATAATGATCACGAGTTCGAATAAGGTTTTACGGAGCATAAGGTGTTCCTTTAAAGAGCGACTCTTGGACTAATGCCTACGCAAAGGTTATCAGGTATTTATCACCTTGTACTTACCTTAAGAAAGAGTACGGACGGGAACTGGGCGCTTTCGACATTAAGGATGTGAAGAGGTAACCATTGGGGCTACCGTAAACGGCAGCCCCAATGTTCATTAGATGTTCCTATCAAACAAAACACCTTTTAGTGCTTCTATGTTGTGAGCTACTTTGAGTATGGCCTCTGAGGGCACCTGCCGGACAACTTCGCCCGACACTTTGTCTGTTACCGTTACCATCACCCGATTAGAGACTTCGTCTACTGAAAAATTCAGACTCTTGTCCCGCACCTCCATCTTTACGTTGAGGTGCGACACGATCTCGTCGAGCTTTGCCTGAACTGCTTGGATCTCCTCGCTTGCGCGAGTTTTTTGAGAGGCCAAGCTGTCAGACACACGCACAACCTGTTCCGAGGCACGTTTTACTGCAGCAATTCCTTCGGCTGCAGAAACCGCTTCCGGTCTGGCCCCAGCGGCAGGGCCACTGGGTGCGCGGGTGGCGATAACATCAGAGGCCGCACGCGTAGCGAGCACAGAGTGTGCATCGATACTGTTCATTCACGGTCCTCCCTTGTTAGTGGCTCAATGACTCCTATAGCTTACTGTAGCAGTGCCAGTACTGTCTGCTTCACCTGGTTCGCCTGCGCCAGCATCGCCGTGCTCGCCTGCGCGATGATCTGCGTGCGCGCCAGAGCAGTCGTTTCAATCGCGTAGTCGGCATCTTGGATGCGGCTTCGTGACTGGTCGAGGTTAGTGGCGACATTACCAATGTTGTCAGAGGCGTACTGTAGACGGCTCAAGTAGGCGCCGTATTTTGCTTGCTCAGCTGTGACGCCGGTAATGGCTTTATCGAGGGTCACGATTGCCGCGCTCGCGCCTGATGCACTGTTAATGCTAATGGCATTGATGGTTGTTGCATTCACACCCTGTGTAATCGTGCTTGAGGTTACTCCAGCTGTTGAAAGATCAGTTACATTTGTCTTATCAGTTGTGCTGGTAACGACAAGTTCGTCAGTATTGGTTACGGCGGCTGCGGTGCTGAACCCAGAAAGTTTGCCAGACCAAGTAGCACCGGTAAGAGTTCCGCCGGCAACTGCTCCATCCGATAGATTTTTGAAGAGGTCAGCGACTTCTGCGGCAGTTTTATTGGCGACAGCGCTGCCTATAGTCAGCGTTAACCCCCCGACTGTGACAGTTGAAGCCGTACCGGTCGTATGTGCCGCGAATTTTACTGTAGACGATTCAGTAACCCCATCTGTTGGAGAAGTGGCGCTGCCATAGACTTTAGTGTCAACCATAGACCAGTCCGCAAAGGTCACCCCCATTGTTTGACCAGAAGAAGCGCCAAGCTGAATGTTAACTGTATTGCCGTTATCCATAAGTGCTTGGTTATTCCACGTAGTCTTCTCTTGGATTCGAGTGATTTCACTGCGCAGTGCATCAAACTCGAGGTCCAGTGCGGCGCGGTCTGAATCGGAGTAGGTGCCTGAAGCAGATTGAACGGCGAGCTCGCGCATACGAACAAGCATGCTGCCGACTTCCTTGGTAGCGCCTTCGATTGTTTGAATCATGGAGATGCCGTCGTTGGCGTTTCGCTTTGCCATATTCAGGCCAGAGATTTGACCGGCCATACGGTTAGCGATGGCGAGACCAGCCGCATCGTCCTTCGCAGAGTTAATGCGCAGGCCGGTGGACAATCTTTCCATTGAGGTAGCCATGGCTCGATCGTTTCGGCCAATGGCGTCGCGTGCGATGTTCGCACTGATATTGGTGTTAATAACTGTCATTAGAGAATTCCTTTTAGCGCTGGTGCGCGGATTAATTAAGAATTTCTGACCTCTGTTGACATAGCGCTGCCGGGGTATCCGGCAGCCCCATATTTATTAGATGTTCCTATCAAACAAAACACCTTTTAGTGCTTCTATGTTGTGAGCTACTTTGAGTATGGCCTCTGAGGGCACCTGCCGGACAACTTCGCCCGACACTTTGTCTGTTACCGTTACCATCACCCGATTAGAGACTTCGTCTACTGAAAAATTCAGACTCTTGTCCCGCACCTCCATCTTTACGTTGAGGTGCGACACGATCTCGTCGAGCTTTGCCTGAACTGCTTGGATCTCCTCGCTTGCGCGAGTTTTTTGAGAGGCCAAGCTGTCAGACACACGCACAACCTGTTCCGAGGCACGTTTTACTGCAGCAATTCCTTCGGCTGCAGAAACCGCTTCCGGTCTGGCCCCAGCGGCAGGGCCACTGGGTGCGCGGGTGGCGATAACATCAGAGGCCGCACGCGTAGCGAGCACAGAGTGTGCATCGATACTGTTCATTCACGGTCCTCCCTTGTTAGTGGCTCAATGACTCCTATAGCTTACTGTAGCAGTGCCAGTACTGTCTGCTTCACCTGGTTCGCCTGCGCCAGCATCGCCGTGCTCGCCTGCGCGATGATCTGCGTGCGCGCCAGAGCAGTCGTTTCAATCGCGTAGTCGGCATCTTGGATGCGGCTTCGTGACTGGTCGAGGTTAGTGGCGACATTACCAATGTTGTCAGAGGCGTACTGTAGACGGCTCAAGTAGGCGCCGTATTTTGCTTGCTCAGCTGTGACGCCGGTAATGGCTTTATCGAGGGTCACGATTGCCGCGCTCGCGCCTGATGCACTGTTAATGCTAATGGCATTGATGGTTGTTGCATTCACACCCTGTGTAATCGTGCTTGAGGTTACTCCAGCTGTTGAAAGATCAGTTACATTTGTCTTATCAGTTGTGCTGGTAACGACAAGTTCGTCAGTATTGGTTACGGCGGCTGCGGTGCTGAACCCAGAAAGTTTGCCAGACCAAGTAGCACCGGTAAGAGTTCCGCCGGCAACTGCTCCATCCGATAGATTTTTGAAGAGGTCAGCGACTTCTGCGGCAGTTTTATTGGCGACAGCGCTGCCTATAGTCAGCGTTAACCCCCCGACTGTGACAGTTGAAGCCGTACCGGTCGTATGTGCCGCGAATTTTACTGTAGACGATTCAGTAACCCCATCTGTTGGAGAAGTGGCGCTGCCATAGACTTTAGTGTCAACCATAGACCAGTCCGCAAAGGTCACCCCCATTGTTTGACCAGAAGAAGCGCCAAGCTGAATGTTAACTGTATTGCCGTTATCCATAAGTGCTTGGTTATTCCACGTAGTCTTCTCTTGGATTCGAGTGATTTCACTGCGCAGTGCATCAAACTCGAGGTCCAGTGCGGCGCGGTCTGAATCGGAGTAGGTGCCTGAAGCAGATTGAACGGCGAGCTCGCGCATACGAACAAGCATGCTGCCGACTTCCTTGGTAGCGCCTTCGATTGTTTGAATCATGGAGATGCCGTCGTTGGCGTTTCGCTTTGCCATATTCAGGCCAGAGATTTGACCGGCCATACGGTTAGCGATGGCGAGACCAGCCGCATCGTCCTTCGCAGAGTTAATGCGTAGGCCAGTGGACAATCTTTCCATAGAGGTCGCCATGGCTCGATCGTTTCGGCCAATAGCGTCGCGTGCAATGTTTGCATTGATGTTCGTGTTTATAACTGTCATCAGAGTTTCCTTAATTGGATTGAGAGTAATTTCTTACGGGTTTCTGACCTCCCTGACCTCTCTGACCTCTGACTATCTTGTGATTCTTGCTACTTGCGTTCCTCCAAGTTATTTCTATTTGGCAGGTATTGCACTGCCCTTTACTGGTTCGTTCTTAGATAAGCCCTGATCCAATGCGCTCTTTCAACACCGGAACGAGACTCGCTCAAGGCGTCAATCGACACTTTAGTTGGCGACTTTACTCAGGAAGTGAAATTAATTTGATTTAATATTCTAAGAGAGCGTAGTAATTGAATTAATTTGAAACAAAGTTGGCTATTCTTAACAGTGACTTCCCCGCCCGCTACCGTACAATCCTAAGTCTTCTGGTTTTGCGAGCGGCGATACGTGGCGATCAACAAAAGCTTTACGAGTAATGGAAATGCTAGCGACTCTGAGATTCTGGGTAGCAGCAAGGCAATTACCTCGCTAAGAGCCCTAATCAGGCAGTGCGCGGACTCTAATGCGCCAGTGCTCATACGCGGCGAATCCGGCGTCGGTAAAGAGCTGGTCTGCCGGGAGCTTCACAATCACTCGCCGCGATACTCCCAGCGCTTGGTCGCGATTAACTGTGGCGCGATTCCTGCGCAGCTTCTAGAGAGCGAGCTTTTTGGCCATAAAAAAGGCGCGTTCACCGGCGCGTCATGCGACCGCAAGGGCCGTTTCGAGCTGGCTAATAACGGCACACTGTTCCTCGATGAAATCGGCGACATGCCCTTAGACCTTCAGGTGAAATTTTTACGCGTGCTCGAAGCGCGGCAGATCGAACCGGTTGGCGCGAATAGCGCGATCGATATCGACGTGAGGGTCGTGGCTGCGACGCACCGCGACCTGACGCAGATGATAGAGGAGGGAAGTTTTCGCGAGGACCTCTACTACCGGCTCAATGTTATTCCCCTTAAAGTGCCGCGCCTTGCCGACAGACGCGACGATGTCGCCGAGCTCGTTGATTTTTTCGCCGCTAAGTTCGCCGCGGGCCGAAAGCCGGTGAGGCTTGATCATATCAGCAGGCACATAATGGAGGCGTACACCTGGCCCGGTAATGTGCGCGAGCTTTCTAACTTTGTGCAGCGACTCTCTGTGCTATTCCCAGGTCAGCTTATTGACCTTGCTAAAATTCCCGAGGAATTTATTCCTGGTGAGATGCTCGCCATTCTCGACGGCCTGAGTGAAAGACTAGGAGAGTTCGAACAAGCTGCACCAGAGCCAGACACGGCGAGTGAAGAACTGGACGAGGCGGATGCCTTGGCCTCGATCGGACTGTCTGGATTCGATGACCTTTCTACTGTTTTAGAGAGTGCTCTTGAGAGTGCGCAAGACGACCACGCAGAGAGCGAGGAGCAGGATGAGTTCCACGACGAAGACACGGTAGGCACGACAAACTTCGAAAGTATCGTCAGGCTCTCCGAGACAATGGAGACGCTGCCAGCAGGCGGCGTGCCGACCAAAGACCTTCTCAATCGCTTAGAAGCCAACTTAATCCGCACGGCGCTGGCGCAGACGAGAGGCAACGTCTCACATGCTGCGGGGCTTCTGCAGCTTGGCCGCACCACCGTAATTCAAAAAATGGCGAAATACGAAATCACCGCCGAAGAGCTCTCCTAGCCCCACCGTCGCATTGACGCAAAAGCTAGAAGACTAGAAGGCCAGAAAACTGAAAGACGAGCAGGTGAGCAGACAAGCTGGAGAGTAAAATGGCGTTAGAAAGTACCGCACAGCTATCGCTTCGCGACAGGGCACTTAGGCTACTAGAAAAGGGCCAGCACGGCGACAAGGCAAGTCTCTACTGCGACTATTTCCTCTCAGGCCTCATCGTCGTCAACGTACTCTGTATCTGTATCGAGTCGGTCCCCGAATTAGCCGTGCGCCATAGCGCAATCCTGTCGGCAATCGAAGTTTTTTCGATGGCAATCTTCTCTACCGAATACTGTGCGCGCATCTGGGTTGCCGCGTCCAAGGTCGAGGACGGCGCGAGCGAGCTCGCCAGACGCCTGCGCTATATCTTCAGCCCCAATGGCCTTGTCGACCTAATCGCCATACTACCCAATCTACTTGAGTACGCGGGATTCGGCCTGGACCTTCGTTGGGTTCGAATACTCAGGCTATTGAGGCTGCTCAAAATCAGCCATTACACACCCGCCTTCACGACACTGTTTGATGTGCTGCGAGAAGAGCGCTACCCCTTAAGCGCAACACTGTATTTACTGCTAGTAGCCATGTTCTTCTCAAGCGCCTCTCTCTATCTTTTGGAGGGGGAGCTACAAGAGGGTTTTAGGTCGATACCCGACGCGATGTGGTGGTCGATTGTGACGCTCACCACTGTTGGCTACGGTGACGTATCGCCAATAAGCGCCCTGGGCAAAGTAGTCGGCGCGTTGACTGCCATCATGGGTGTGATGACCGTTGCGATGATGACCGGTATCGTCGCCTCCTCGTTCGCGAATAAGATGAGCCTGAGAAAAGAAACCCTTCAGAATCAGATTATCGAGTCATTAGAAGACGGGATTATCAGCGATAACGAATTAGATGAGATTAATCGTCTGGCTGGCGCCCTGGAGCTCTCTGAAGAAGAAGTAGACACCCTCATTCGCTATGAGAAGCTCCGGCTCGGTAAGCAGCGCTTAAAATAGTTTACTGGACTAGTGAAGGCCCTTTAACCGGCATCACATTCCACGCGTCACGAATCTGCACCATAAGTTCGTGCACTTCTTGAAAGACAGTATCGTCTTCGCGGGCATGCCCCTCGGTTAGCCTTCGCGTGCAGTAGTCATAAAGCGAGTCAAGATTGCGTGCAAGCTCACCGCCTTGTTCGAAGTCTAGTGTTTGGCGAAGGCCGAACAAAATCTTCTGCGCACGGGTAACGCAATCAGCGCGCTCCATCCTCTCTCCACGCTCTAGCGCGTTTCGCGCTGCCGCAATTCGATCTGTAAGACCTTGGAAGAGCAACTTTACGAGCTCGTGTGAGTCTGCAGTGTCTGCTTTGGTCTGCGTCACGCTTCCGTAACTAAACAGTGCTCTCTTTGCAAATGCATTCATGGATCTGACCTCCTTAATGATTTGCTTTCCCAATCGGATGAGGCGGGGTGGACTTTAATAAGTAAGGTTAATTAGTTTTATTAATCCATCCGACGCCTGCTTTTTTCGAACTGAACTTCTACTTAGTTATCCATAACGCTGCGGTAACGTCTCCATTGATTCTTCTATTACCAAAACTACTTAGCCGTTCTCGTTCTTACTTCTACATAGCAATGCAAAGAAACGGCAACACCGATTCAATGAGATTGAGCTTAGGTGAGTTCTAGCGCTCTCAGACTGCTAGCCAGGCCGCGCTTCTTTGGCCGTAATTAGTGGGGGGGCGATAATTTTTTATTTTTTTTTTAAAGTCGAGACACGCAATGTCGATTGGCCCTTCGTGTTTGAGTGAAAGTAAAACCCGGTTATCAAAACCACACTTTAAAAGTGAGACAACCGGAAACTCACTAGCGATTTAGAAAAGGTTCTAAACCGCAATTTTAATCAAAACTAATAACTCAATGAGGTCAGAATCATGAGCGTTATAAATACCAACATCTCGGCGACAATTGCGACAAACGCAATGGCTCGCAACGAACGTCAAATGTCGACGGCCATGGAGAGACTCTCTACTGGCCTACGAATCAACTCAGCGAAAGACGACGCAGCCGGCCTGGCAATTTCATCTCGCATGAAAGCAGTCGTTAGCGGCCTAACGATGGCATCGAAGAATGCGAATGACGCAATCTCGATGTTAGAGGTAGCCGAGGGCGCGACACTCGAAATTAGCAACATGCTTATTCGTATGCGTGAACTTGCCGTGCAGTCAGCGTCGGGCACTTACTCCGATTCAGACCGTGACGCACTCGACTTAGAGTTTGGTGCGCTCATGACTGAGATGGATCGTATTGCAAAGAATACAACATGGAACAC
>JAFMKB010000024.1 GCA_017853205.1 Gammaproteobacteria bacterium | reverse complement strand
TGCTATCTAATTCCTCGTCGAATCGCTCGCCGAGCAACACACGTTGCTGCTTACGAAGCAAATCGATACAGAGGTTATGCGCAATGCGGTGGAGCCAGGTACTTAGTTTAGCTTTCCCAGGGTCCCATTTTTTAGCGCTAACCCAGAGCCGAAGAAATGTTTCTTGGGCAACGTCCTCGATATCGCGCCCGTTGCCGAGCATCCTCAATGAGTAGCGCGTGATTGCAGGCAGGTGTGCTCGGACCAGTGCGTCATAGGCCCGCCGGTCGCCTTGAGCGACTGCTGCCATCAGCTCTTCATCATTCATCGCGTGTCGTCTGTGTGGCTTTTGCCGAGCTAAATTTGAGTGCGGAGCCGCCGTTGCGTCCGCACTCAGCGCGCAAATTATCGCTGCTTATGGGCGCCATCTCGCGAATCGCCGCGCGTCGCAAACTCGGCCTTGGTTAGCGCGCCATTGTTATCAGCGTCGAGTGCTAAGAAATTCGCTTCCATCCACTCAGCGGCAGTGACCAATTGATCGCCGTTAGTATCTGCTGCGATGAAACGCGCTTCAATTTTTTGTTGCATCATAGCACGGCGTTCTGCCATTTTTTCGGCCCGCGGCTTTCGGTCTCCCTCTTTTTGAGTTTGCTTTTCGACACTAGGTTGGGGCGCTCTCTCTCCGCGCTGGGCCGGCCTCATCGACGGATTTTTTGGGTCTCGAACACCGGGACGAGGTGGTCTAGCGTTTAAAAACTCGTCGAGGGTCAAAACACCGTTCTCGTCGCTGTCTAGTCGGTCGATAATTGTCCTTTCACGAACTGAGAACTCATCGAAACTTAGTTTACCGTCACCGTTAGCATCCAACGTATCAAATGCCGCTGCCCCTTGGGCCGGCGGCGCATCTTGCGCATACAGCGAGGACACATTGAAAAGTGCTAGCGCGAAAGCAAGGCCAATTACCTTATTCGAGCTACGGGCGAAGCCATTGTCTGTCAGTCGATCTGTATTTTTTATCATTGTCGTGCTCCAAGTGAGTCAATTGTGGAAAGCGCCTTCGAAATCTTCTACGCAGCGATGCAACTTTTCCGTCGCAACTGATCTATACTCTTGGTCAAAATAATGTCACGTACCCTAAGGTATGCTTAGAACTATGAAAACATTAAGAGTAAATCGAAGAGCCTTTATGCGCCGCGGCGCCACTGGCTTCGCCCTGTTTGCGGCCGGCGGCATTAAGGCGCAGGCGATTGGTATGAACTCCGGCGATGCTGCGCAGAAAAATACAGAACTGCTCGCAGCTATCGCTCGTCTGAGCGAGCTAGGGCCCTTGCTGCCGCCAGATGAAAACGGGCTGCGCTTGCCTGCGGGCTTTCGGTCACGCATTGTTGCAAGAAGTGGTGTGGCGCCAAGCAAAAATTCAGAGGTCGTTTGGCATCGAGCGCCAGACGGGGGTGCTGTGTTTCCAAGCGCTGATGGAGGTTGGATTTACGCCTCGAATAGTGAATTGCGCGATGCCGCTGGTGGCGTTCGCGCGCTGCGCTTTGACGTCAATGGAGAGATAGTCGACTGCTATAGCATTTTGGAGAATACGACGTCGAACTGCGCTGGCGGAGCGACGCCCTGGGGTACCTGGTTGTCCTGCGAGGAGCATGAGCAGGGGTTGGTTTTTGAGTGCGATCCTCAGAAAGCAGGGAACGGCGAAGCAAGGCCGTTGCTTGGCCGATTCGAACACGAAGCTGTCGCAGTCGACCTTGCAAACGATCAGCTTTATCTCACTGAAGATCAGCGCGACGGTGGTTTCTATCGTTTTACCGCGACGCGCGGGCTGCCGGATTTAAGTGCCGGTCAATTAGAGATTGCTTCTGTGGTCCAGCGCGGGGATAGGCAGTATATCGAATGGCTTGCTGTGCCAGACCCTCTCGCAAATACCAAGGCGACGCGACATCAGGTTGCGGGTTATCAGGCGTTTCGCGGTGGCGAAGGTATCGCCTATCACGACGGATCTGTTTACTTCACGACCAAGCGCGATAATCGGGTCTGGTGTTACGAGATTGAGTCTAGTGAATTACGAGTAATCTATGATATTGAAACATCATCCGACCCTGTCTTGGCGGGCGTCGACAATGTGACTGTGACCCCTCGCGGCGACGTCCTTGTTGCAGAGGACGGTGGTGACATGCAGCTCGTTGTGCTGCTGCCGTCCGAGGATGGCGAACAATTTGATGCTGTTCCGTTGCTGCAAGTGGTTGGGCACGATGCGTCGGAAATTACGGGTCCTGCATTCGATCCGAGTTATACACGGCTTTATTTCAGCTCGCAGCGCGGCGCCGAGGGTGCGAATGAGTTCGGCGTAACATTCGAAATTAGTAGGGTCTAGATGAGCATCGACCCACGCACGCATAAGCATGCCTTAGCTTTTATTATCGTCGTTGTATTACTTGATGCCATTGGTTTCGGCATAATTCTCCCCGTAACACCGAAGCTGATTATTGATTTGACAGGCATGGATCTGTCGAATGCATCACAGCTTGGTGGCTACCTCATGTTTGCCTATGCGCTGATGCAGTTCTTTGCCGCGCCAATTCTGGGTAATTTGGGAGACAAGTTCGGTCGTCGCCCAATTATCCTCTACTCCTTAATCGTGCTAGCAACAGGTTACGCGATGATGGCCTTTGCGCCGACCCTGCTCTGGCTGTTTGCCGCGCGCATGGTTGCCGGTGCTGCGAGTTCGACCTTTTCACTCGCCTACGCCTATATCACCGATATCACTCCCGAAGAAAAACGTGCACAGCGCTTTGGCATGGTTGGCGCGGCCTTTGGCGGCGGCTTTATATTGGGCCCTGTCATCGGTGGCCTCTTGGGAGAATACGGCGCCAGGCTTCCTTTCATCGTGGCAGCCATTCTAGCCGCAGTTAATGTGGCTTATGGCTACCTCGTCTTAGGCGAATCGCTGTCGTTGGCGAATAGACGCCCGTTCGAGTTACGTCGGGCCAACCCGGTGGGGGCCTTGGTAGCGTTGCGGAAATACCCGTTAGTATCTGGTCTCGCACTCGCTTATTTCCTTTATATGCTAGGCCATTTATCGCTGCCGTCGACATGGACCTACTACACCATGGAAAAGTTCGCCTGGTCGGAATGGCAGGTTGGACTCTCGCTAGGCTATGCCGGTGTGTTTATGATTATCGTGCAGGCCTTTTTGATTCGTTGGGCTATTCCCAATCTTGGTGCTTACAAAGCCGGTTTAGTTGGGCTGTTGACTATGGCAATAGGATTCACAGGCTATGCTTTATCTACCGAAAGTTGGCAGCTTTACGGGTGGCTCGCGCTCGCGGCGCTGTCGGGTTTCGTGTCACCAGCCTTCCAGTCGATTATGACCAGTCAGGTGCCAGCCAATGCGCAGGGCGAGCTTCAAGGCGCGTTAAGTAGTTTAAATAGTGTTACCTCGATTGTCGGCCCCTTGCTGATGACCAAGCTGTTCTCCACCTATACCGGTCTCGATACCAGCTTTTATTTACCCGGTGCGCCTTTTCTTGCTGCTGCGCTGCTGACTGTGGCAAGTCTTATTCTATTCGTTCCTTTGGTTAGGCATTTTGGGCTCACGACGCTTGGCAGGCGCGATAGCGTGACGGCAAGCTAAACTCTAAGGAGGCGTGTGCTGGCGTAGGCATCGTGCTTGACAGTTTTCGGGCACGATGGTTATATCAGTGCAATCTGCAAGTCTCGATTCAACGTCTAAAAACCAATTAAAACAACAAGGGATGAACTATGAAGATTCAATGGCTGCTTCCTGCAATCGCCGCGCTTGCCGTGGGATGTTCCCCAACTGATTCAGCCTCGACCGACACCGGCGCGAATGCGGCGACGGCAATGGCCACGAGTAACGAGTTACCGCGTACGCCAGCCGGTAAGCCAGATTTTAACGGTATCTGGCAGGTGCTTATGAATGCCAATGACAATCTAGAACCAGCGCCACCCAAGGCAGCCTATCAGCTTGTCCCTGGCGATTTTGTCCCTGTGCCAGCTCCTGAAATAGTCGCGATGGGTGCTGTAGGTGCTGTTCCTGCAAGCTACGGCGTAGTAGAAGGCGGGTCCATTCCTTATAAGCCAGAGGCGCTTGCTCGACGCGATGAAAACGCCGCCAACTGGCTTGCCAATGACCCCGAATTAAAATGCTATATGCCAGGTGTGCCGCGAGCGACTTATTTGCCGCATCCTTTCCAAATATTCCAGAGCGAGAGTGCCTTTTTTATCGCCTACTCGTTTGCCGGTGCGGTGCGCAATGTCTTTTTATCCGATCCGGGTGAGCCGCCCCTCGATTCGTGGATGGGTCAATCACATGGCTATTGGGACGGTGACACGTGGGTGGTCGAAGTTTCTGGCCTCGACGACCGTACCTGGTTTGACCGTGCAGGTAATTACCACAGCTACGAGCTCAAGGTCACCGAACGCTATACGCTCGTGAGCGAGAATGTGATCGAATACGAAGCTACGATGGAAGATCCACAGGTATTTGAGCGTCCTTGGACTATAAAGATGCCTATCTACCGTAGGCTCGAGGAAGGCTATGAATTGCCCCAATTCAAATGCGTCGAATTTGTCGAAGAGATGATGTACGGAAAATACCGAAAAGGTCGCGAGTCTGAGCTAGGATTTTAAGACCTGTAACGCTGCGCTGCGGGCAATGCGAATTGAGTGCCCGCGGGGCTGTTAAATAGATACTTACCGATGCCTTGATTAGACGCACGAAAGCGTTAGAATAGGGCTAACACTGATGTTCAAGACTAGAGGGTCAAGGCTTTCTGGTTTCTGATTTCACAATAGGGTTATAAATATGAAAATCAAACTACTGGCTCTTGCCGCTGTTACCGCTCTTGGCGTTGCTGCAATCAAAACTCCTGCGGTTGCTCACCATGCTTTCTCAGCCGAATTCGATGCGAACCTGCCAGTAAGGCTCGGCGGTCCGATTACACGCGTAGAGTGGATTAACCCACACACTTGGATTCACCTCGATAACAACGATCCAGAGGCCACTCGCGACCCGGGTCCATGGATGGTTGAGGGCGGCACGCCGAACACGCTGCTGCGTCGTGGCATCAATCGCAACTCTCTTGTTTTAGGAACAGATATTGTCGTTACGGGCTACCAGTCAAAGGATCGCCTCTGCGAGCCGACTTGCCGCGCTAATGGCCGCGACATCACATTCCCAGACGGACGCAAACTCTTCATGGGGTCTTCGGGTACTGGCGCGCCACGCGATGGCTCAGACGAGACAGAGCAGTAAGATCTAGGCGTTTTTCGCCAACAAAGTCTCAGCTAAACAAAAACCCACGGCGATTACTCGGCGTGGGTTTTTTTATACCTTGAAATCTAGACTAGGGTTGAAAGGCGTGTTGTTCGCCTTTTTAAGGCGCGCTGATAGCGTCGATGCTGCGCTCATAATCGCCGCCGTCCCTAAACACAGTCGAGGCGTAGAAATAGCCGGCTGCATTCAATGTGACTGTCACCTCGCGCCCACTGCGGTTTTCCCAGAACCACCCATGTATTCCCGCAAAGGGCGCGTGGAAAGAGCCTGTTTGTGCGACGTCGTTGTCTTGTTTAAAGCTCTGCACGCCTTCCTCGCCGAGACCAGCCGGCTCTGCATGCATGTCGTAATAAACGACACCAGTAGACTGCCAATCGAAGACCATTGGGGCGTCAAGGTCTAGGTGGTATTTATACTCAACCGATTGAAAGGGTTCGAGGATGAACTCCACCTTGTCTTGGCGGTAGCCTTCGATTTGCTCCTCTAGAGGATTTTCGCCATTAGCGAGGGCATTGAGCCCCAGTAAGGCACCCGTGCCTAATGGATCACTGCCGTATTCTGCTGGGAGGATTGCAGCAACAAAGACTAAGGTCGCCACAACAATGGCACCCACGGTCGCAAGGATTATGCTACGCGGGGAGTAGCCGGTTAACTCCGTTGGGTTGTGTTTGTGTTTGTTCATTCGTTTCCCTCGAAATCATTGCCAGTTAAATTATGAGGCTTGATTTGAAATGTATTTAGGGCGGCAGAGTGCCCAGCTGAAGGCCACGCTGGACTGCAAAGAAGCCTCCTTTCACGAAGCGCTCTTTATAAGAAGTGCTCTTTATAAATAGCTCGTTAAGAAATAGCCGCTGAGCTGGTAAAACGTCAGTAACATCCCGCCCGTCATCAGCACCGTGTTGGTGGCAAACGCATGTCGCAAATAGCTCCCCGTTGTTCGCCACAGAGTGAGCACAATGAACACGCCGGAGAGCGCTAAGATCTGACCTATTTCGACACCCATATTAAAACTAATGATATTCGTGACTAAGCCATTGTTTGAGAGCGAAAATTCCTGAAGTTTGGTGGCAAGACCTAATCCGTGGAAAAGCCCGAATACGAAAACGGCGAGCCGAGTATCTAGAGTAAATCCGAGTAAACGCTCGAACCCCCCGACATTTTCAAACGCTTTGTAAACAATCGAAAGGCCAATTATCGCATCGATGAGGTAGGCGTTAACCTGTAGTCCACCCAACACGCCAGCTAGCAGTGTAATACTGTGCCCCACCGCAAATAGGGTGACATATTTGATGACATCGACAGGCCTATAGAGGAAAAAAATAACTCCGACCAAAAATAAGAGATGGTCGTACCCCGTCACCATGTGTTTTGCCCCTAGATAGATAAAGGGGCCTATCGCCGGACCGTTGATCGAGGCCACAAAACTCGCGTCGCCACCTTCGATAGAATGCGCGAGCGCAAGACTTGTGGCGCATGCAGAGACCACTCCTACCGCGCAGCGCTGGAAAAAAACTGGGCGCCTAATATTCGCTCGATTTGCCGATTTATCAACGAGCAACGTATTCTCTCCAAACAGAAGGCAGACTAGTCGGACTCGACAAAGCGGTTCACGATGTCGGGATTATAAGCCTGATGACAGGCGGAGCAGACGCTATAGAGCTGCGCGCCAGCTTGGAAAAATTCTTCTTCGTCCTGGGCAGCTGCGGCATCCATGGCACGTAAAGCAGCGTCGCTTAGTCCTTGCGAATAGATCATCCACGCATCGTTGTCCTCGGCTCTGCCAGGAAGTGCGAGCATATTGCCTGCCTCGACCACGATCGCCGCCTGCGCGCGTACATAGGCCCAACCCGCGTCAGTGGTCGGGTAGAGTTCTTCGTAGCCCGATGCATCGAGCACCCAACCGCCGGAATCCCAAAGAATATCCGACGCAGGTTCTATGATGAGTGCCATGAGTTCTTTATTAGTCAGCGTGGTGTTGTAGAGAGCGGCGGTTTCATCTGCTTGAGACGGCTCGTCTGGTGCAGAGCAGGCGGCCAAACTTGCTGCCAAAATTAACGACGAAATTGTCTTGGCGAACATGCTTAGGAGGCTCGATGCATTCATAATGTGTACCTGTTAGTCTTTAGTAACCATAGCGGTGTAGTTCAAGTGAGAAGGCTAGAGTGAATAGTCTGCTCGAATTAATAGTCTGCCCTAATTAGATAAATGCTGCTACACGCAATCTGAATAAACGCACACCACTTTAATGGCCAATAGACGAGGAATAGGTAGTGAGTTTCTACGAGAGTAAACCAATAGCCCAACCCTTTGCTCAAAGGTTGCGCGCTTTATCGCTGGCGCTACTCCTACTATTAATCGTCGCTCCCGTACTCGGGGAGGTTGTTGTCATGCCAACCCCCGACGCAGGGTTGCAACCGCGATTGGTCACCTCTTCCGACGGTAGCGTCCATCTCCTCTATTTCAAGAAAAGGCTCAGCGCGCCGAGTGCGCGTGAGGGCAATCTTTATTATCGAGAGTATCTACGCGAGGAACGTCGGTTCGGGCTACCGGTCAAGGTGTCGAGCAGCGCATTTGATCTGCAAACATTCGCTATTGCTCGGGCCTCTATAGCGATTGGTGGTGACGGGCGCGCGCACGTAATCTGGTATTTGCCACGCGAAAATCGCTATTACTACTCTCGCTCTGATAGTGAACGGTCCCAATTTGAGGTGCAGCGTTCACTTGTCTCCGATTATGTCGAAGGGGTTGATGCTGCAGCAGATATCGCAGCAGAGGGCGATCAGGTGGCGGTCGTTTGGGGCGCCGGCGCATTGAGCGCTGAGCAAGAAAGAACGGTCTATGCGCGTTTTTCAGATAATAATGGTGAAAGCTTTAGCCCCGAGCAACGTGTCGGCAATACAGACCTCGGCGCCTGTGCCTGCTGTTCACTGGCAACCGAATTTGACGCCCGCGGGAGACTATCAATTGCATATCGTTCTGCGATAGGAGGGGTGGGACGTCACATGCAATGGCTCACCCTTTATGCCGATTCTCCGAGCCTTGCGACGGCGAACGAGGCCCTACGCGGAGATTATTCGCCATTGCAGCCTTTGCAGGAATGGGAAATGAGTTCGTGTCCGCTGAGTACGAACGACTTCGCGGTGGATAAAAATGGAGCGCTTTGGGCAGTGTTCGAGACGGCGGCGCGGATTGTGCGACTAAAAAGCGGTGGCGCTGCGGAAGCCGTCCAAGAGCCGGAGTTAGAAACTCGGCAAAAAAACCCGAGCGTAGCCGTTGCTGCTAGCGGCGCCGTGCTAACCGCATGGGGTGAGGCGATTAGCCACAGCAAGGGAGGCCAACTTCGCGCACAGCTCACAGGTGAGAACGGCGATAAAATCGATTGGACTCTTGATGCGCAGATCACGATACCTAATTTTAGCTTCCCCGCCGCAGCGGCGATCAGCGACGATGATTTCTTGCTGCTTTGGTAGCGCGATCCAGAAGGTTGCCATCGGCGGACTAGGTGCTAGCCAAAGCGTTTATCCCATTGCTTAAATCGAGCGCGGCAATACGCGTCGAGCTGCTCGTAGGTGCTAAAGAATAGTTCGCTGCCCTCAGGAATCGACTCATCGAGCTCGCAGAAGTCGTTGCTATAGTCTCGGCAGACTTCAGGTCTTTTTTCATAGATCCCACAAAAACCGCCAGGCTGCAGATGAGCGCAGCGAGATTCGATGTGTAAGAACCAACCGTCGGAGTCTTTGAACAAGTTAATTCCCTCATGCGCGACCTGCCAGAGCAAATGATCGAAATCGCTTTTGCCACGCGGCGTAGGAATCCGCTGGTTTATCGAGTTGCAACAAATCGAACGAGTGCAGCGTCCGCATTTGTTATCAACACCGGAACTTGCAGGTTGCGGACTCGGCATAAGGTCTAAAACGGGAACGCTAGTGACTACTGTTTTTCTGGTCATCGACTCGTGAGTGCTCTGCTAGGGAATTTACGGCACGATTCTAACATCTCCGGCGCACCAATAAACCTGCCGCCTCTTGGGAGTTACTCGGGGATTACGAGTCTCCCGTGATTCTATTTTTAAGCATGAGTCTGAGTTCGATGCGCTTCAATTCGCGAAGCATTTCGAATTTTAGCATTTGCTCGAATGCGATTAGTTTTATTAAGGTAAAGACAAACATGCAGGCGATTAATCCAAGTACCCAATCGAGAGATGAATCGACGCTTTCAGAGGCGAGATAGCTTGTCAGGCAGTAAATAAAGAGTGCAAGAGTGGCAAGCCCGAGCACCCATAAATAGTAGGTGATCCAAGCTTGGCGGCCGTGAAGGCTCGCCTTGAGGAGGTCAAAGTAGCCTTCTCCGCGATCTATCAGTTCTATTTCTTTCTGCAAGTTTGAATCGTGTTCTGCAAGCGTTGCTCAGATTTTTTGATCGAGTGAGTCAAGGTTGTTCATGGCAGCATCTCCTGATTCGTGAAGTAACACTGTGCACCCTGACAGGGAAAATTTTATTGATCGAGAGCAAGGTTGAGTCTGTTGCCTAATTGCTCTAGTTGGTTTAGCTTCAAGACTTAGTTTTATAAGACTGTAAACGGTAACCAAGTTCGTAAGAGAAATAAGAAAAGAGAGCTCACTATGAAAAGAACAAAGCCACGATTCTCTCCCGCATCTTTGCCTGAGTCATCCTCTGCGGCCTTTGCCTTACTCTGCGCTGGATTGCTCTGGTCAGCGGTTGCTGCTGCTCAGGACTATGAACCTCCGCGCACGCAATCGGGAAAGCCCGACCTGCAGGGCTACTGGACAAATGCATCCTTGACACAGCTGCAGCGCAGTTCCGATTATGATCGCTTAGTTATACCGGCGAGCGAGATAGAAGACTTCACGCGTAACCATCACCAAAATGTCAGACAGGCAACAGACGATGGTCTGGTACAAGGCGAACTCCTCGACGGCTCGGACTTGGGTAAAGGGCGTGGTTATAACGCGTTTTGGGTCGATCCTGGCACGCGGTTCGGCATTGTCAAAGGCGAGGCGCGCACCTCTTGGATAGTAGACCCCGCCGACGGACGCATCCCCTTTTCGGATGCAGGCAATGCTATTCGACGAGCGAATCGGGCACAATTTTCGGGCAATGATGGCCCAGAGGGACGCGCATTAGGGGAGCGCTGCATTATCGGCTTCGGCAGCACCGGTGGTCCGCCGATGAATAATGTTCTCTACAACAACATGTACCAAATAGTGCAGACCGATGATTATGTAATGATCCTCGTTGAAATGGTCAATGATGCGCGCATTATCCCGCTTAGTGACTCGCATAGACCCGCTGAACACCAGCGCTGGCTTGGCGACTCGATAGGACACTGGGAAGGCGATACGCTCGTTGTTGAAACTGTCAATTTGCATCCGCAGCAGGCGCCACGCAATTCTGCGCCATTATCCGCCGAGGGGAAAATTATAGAGCGGTTCAGTCGCTATTCGGATGATCAAATTCTCTATACATTTGAGGTCTCTGATCCCATCTATTACACGCAAGACTGGCGCGGTGAAATGAGCCTGAATGCGTCGGAGAACAAGCTCTACGAGTATGCTTGCCACGAGGGGAACTACGGGCTTCCCGGCATTCTTGCCGGTGCTCGACGAGCAGAGGCTGACGCAGCGGCCGAGGACTGAATCTAGTCTTCATCCCAAAATTGGGTCATCTCCATAAACATGAAGGAGGCTGACCAGGTGATTAGGGAAAGGCCTGTAATGGCCTCGACTCCCGCAAGAAAGCGAAGGCTTCCCTGCGGAGCGATGTCGCCATAACCGACAGTTGTGTAGTTGGTAAATGAGAAGTAGATGCTGTCGACGAGACTTCCGTCGAAACTTCCTACTAAGTTTCCGAAGTCCCCGTGTCTCACCATAAAGAAGAAAGCGAGGCCAAACAGACAAACCTCAACAATGTGCGCGCAGATAGTCCCAAAGACACCGATCAGTACGCGGAGCCGGTGTCTGATTTGTAGCTTTGGAATCAAAATGGAAAGCACGCGTAGCATTTCATAGTGAATTACTACGGCGACCGCAACGAGAGTGCTGTTAATTGCTAGGGCTATGATCATAAGAGTCGAGTCAGCGGTTGGTGAGTCTCGATACAGAAGCTGTTGCCTCAATCGATGATCTCTTCTTGTGGATTTAGCATACTACGAGGGGGCTTCTATGTAATCCCGCTCTTTCATTCTCACGCTTGGGGCGAAGCTATGAGCACACATCCCTGCAGTGTAATTTCTAAACTCTTGCCTAGAGAGACACTTCTCGCCCCGTTTCGTCTAAGCTTTGCTCTCTTTCTTTTGTTGGCGCTTTTTTGTAATTTTTCTGCCGTGGCGCAGAATGCGTCTGTTGAAAGCGATGCGGCGCTTTACATGGCTCAGATCGAGGCGCTCGAATCCGAATTCGGCCCCTTTGATAGCCGACTGCTCGAACCTTTGGCCGGATTGGCGGAGCTTCAGTTTGAGCAAGGGGATTTTGAGGCCGCGGCAAGCTCGCTAAGACGGCGATTGCAAATCACGCGGAACACATTTGGCTTCGAGGATCCACGCCTTCTCCCCTTGGTGGATTCACTGGTGCGGACTGAGATCGCCAGATCCAATTGGCAACAGGTCGCAGATTATCTAGACCTTAGAAGTCAGATTTACATCGGGTCCTTCGACGAAATTCGCCTAGAGGAAGAGAAGGGAGAAGTGTTAAGCCCGAAGGATAACTCTGCGCGCATGGCGCTCGCTAATGCGCTTGTCCTCCAGTCGGGCTGGTTAGTACAGCAGGTTGCTCTAACACCCACTCGGGCGGCTATTGACAGCTTTTTCGACGCGCGAGAGATAGATGATCGGCTATTCGATCTTTCAGAGGAGGTAGTGAATCGCCTCGAGTCGCTTTCAGGCTATGGCGATCCTGCGGCAGAGTATCTCCTGCTTACTCAATGGCTCCCGCTAATGTACCGCCGGTCGTACAACGATTTCGCGCTTGTACAACTGCTTAATGCGCGGAGCGGTTTTTCCTACGACACCATTGATCACTTAGTCCGGCGCGAAGGCGGTGCGCTCAATAAACTGAGTTCGCCGGGCCTTTCTGCGCGCTCTGTAACCGGGCCGATGAGCAGAATTCCTCTCTTGGAGAGAGGCGATCCGATTGGTGTGGGCTATCTGCGTGACGGTTATTTCGGTGTTCGGGCGATGGATGCGAGATTAACCGAGTTTCTTGAGCGTCAACTCGCGGCGGGCGCGAGCAATGGCGAGGTCGCTCTGACGAGGCAGGCGCTCGCCGCGAGCAAGATTTACCGGGGTGATTACCAACTATTGCAGAACCGCGGTTCGGGCACTCGTGAGTATCGCGAGGCACATGAACTGCTCCTCGCATCAGGGCTGACTGAAGACGAGGTAGACGACTACTTTGCGCGACCCGCCCTCATTCCATCGACTGAACTGCGACTCACATTTGAAGAGCTTAAGGCCGACAATCCTAACGGTGAATGCCTTCCTGTTTTCACCGCACTCAGCGACCGGCTTGCAACGCTTGCAGCGCCGGATGTGGAGTCGCCCGCGTGGAACATAGAGTTGCCGCACGCCGAAATCACTGCGCGCTTCGATGTGTCGCGAAGGGGAAAGGCTACTAGTGTCAAAATTGACGACGCTGGCGCTGAGGACGCGAGGCTGCGCCGCGCTGTGAATAGAGCGATGAAGGATTTTCAGTTTAGGCCAGCAGTAGTGAAGGGGCGCACTCAGAGATTGCGCGACCAATGCATGCGGGTGCGCGTTCCAATTCTCGACTGATTCCCAGTTGGCAGGGATATACCACCTTGCTAGACTCGCTCGCCTGATGATCGAACTAAGACACATACAAAAAACGTTCGACGGCGGCGCGAGCTATGCCGTCTTCGACACCTCTCTCACCATTGCGCGTGGTGAACTGCTTGCCTTAATTGGTGAGTCAGGCAGTGGCAAGACTACGACGCTTAAAATGATCAATCGCCTCGAAGAGCCGACCGCCGGACAGGTACTGGTCGCGGGCCGCGATGTTTTGGAGCAAAATCTGCAGGAATTGCGCCGGAATATCGGCTACGTTTTTCAGGGTGCAGGCCTCTTTCCGCACCATAACGTGGCAAGGAATATCGCCGCTGTGCCTGAGTTGCTCGGTTGGTCGAAAGAAGTCATTGAGGCTCGAAGCAGAGAAGTCTGCGCTCTCGTCGGTCTGCCGTATGATGACTATGCATTGCGAATTCCCTCAGAGTTGTCCGGTGGTCAGCAGCAGCGTATCGGCGTCGCACGGGCGCTTGCGGCGCGCCCCGATGTGCTCCTTATGGACGAGCCATTCGGCGCACTTGACCCGATCACGCGGGCTGGGCTGCAAGAGGAATTTCGTCGCATCCAGCAAGAGCTCCAACTGACCGTTGTGCTCGTCACCCATGACATAACCGAAGCGATGCTAATGGCTGATCGAATCGCAGTGATGCAGGGTGGTGAGCTTATTCAGGTGGGGACAGCGAGTGAACTGCTTAATCATCCTGCTCATGACTATGTCACTCAGCTAATGGAAATGCCGCGTCGCCGTGCCGAGCGCCTTGAGCGCGTGATGCGAGCGGCGGAGTGATAACATGAATCCTGTGTTACGCGAACAGCTTCTGCTATTGCCGGAATATCTACAGGGTCATCTCGCGTTGACCTTCGCCGCGCTCGGCGCGGGTATTGCGGTGAGCGTGCCTCTTGGAATTATCGCATCGCGATCGCCACGCATTCGACATCCGCTTCTTGCTACGGTTAGCCTCATTCAAACAGTACCAGGACTCGCGATACTCGCGCTTGTCGTCGCGATGTTGGGCGGCCAGATTGGTTTTTTGCCGGCGTTTATTGCTCTCACCCTTTATTCGATGTTGCCAATTATGCGCAATACGGTGAGCGGTCTCGAAGGCGTGCCAGCCGATGTGGTTGAAGCTGCGCGCGGAATTGGTCTTTCTCCTAGGCAGCGGTTGTGGAAAGTAGAGCTGCCCCTAGCACTGCCGGTAATCGTTGCGGGAATCCGCACAGCCGCGGTGTGGACCGTCGGCATGGCGACGCTGTCTACATTGGTCGGCGCGAGTAGTTTTGGTAACTATATTTTCATCGGTATTCAGACACGCAATCTCACCGCTGTGACTGTTGGTAGCCTCGCCGCCGCGGGACTTGCGATATTACTCGATACCCTCATCGGCAGCCTGCAGTGGATTGCCGAACGCCGTGCGATTGGCGTAGGTCTGCGTGAGCTGCGTCGGGCGTTGGTGCTTTCAATAAGCCTCACCGTCGCCTTCGCCGTGGCGTTACTGGTGACCCTAAAGCCTGCCCCCAAGCCAGACTTTGTTGTGGGCGGCAAGCCATTCACCGAACAGTATATTTTGGCAAGCGTCTTGGCAGATCGATTGACGGCCGCAGGCTTTATCGTCGATCAGAACATCGGCATGGGATCGGACGTTATCTTCGATGCAATCGGCGCGGGGACGGTCGATCTTTATGTCGAATACTCCGGCACGATCTGGGGCAGCTACATGCGCCGTGAGGGGAATCCCGGGCGAGAAGAGATAACTGATATTACTCAAGCCTTTGTCCGTGAACGGGGATTAAATCCGGTGGGCCTCGCAGGGTTTCAGAATCGCTACGCGCTTGCTATGCGAAGGGACCGTGCCGAGGAGTTGGGTATTGTAAGCGTGCAAGACCTCGCGCCATTGGCAGGCATACTCAGCGCTGGCGGCGACCTCGAGTTTTTCGGGCGCTCGGAATGGAAACGATTGCAGAGCCTCTACAACCTCGATTTCGCACAGGAACTTACCTTCGACGCGGCGCTAATGTATACCGCTGTAGAGGCCGGGCAGGTGGACGTCATTAGTGCCTATTCAACCGACGGCAGAGTCGCCGCCTACGACCTGGTGCTGCTGGAAGATCCGCGGCAGGCGCTGCTCTCGTACGATGCGATGCTATTGGCTTCGAGCGCTGCCGCGCAGGATCCGCGCGTCGCTGCAGCGCTGGCGCCGGTGCTCGGCGCGATTGGTGACGAGGCGATGCGCGAAGCGAATAAAATGGTTGATGTTGAGGGCCGTCCGGTTTCGGAGGCGGTTGCCTACCTGCAGGCGATTATCGATAAATCAAAATAAAGGAGAGGCGCCCCGAGCACTGCCTCTCTCTTGTCTTTCTTTGGTCTTTCTTTTGTCTTAGTCGGCGTGCAGAGCCAGCCAAGCGCGCATCATATTGGTTACGACATCAGGCTTGTCATGGTGAGGCCAATGACCCGCGCCTGGCACTGTGACTAGAGTCCAGTCTTGATCAAGCTCGTCCCATGTATCATTCAACGAGTCCGGCAGTAGGGCTGTGTCGTTCATGCCATGAAATTGCAGCACCGGCATCTGAATTCGGGGTAAATCAACGAAGGCGCCTGATGTGTAGGGCTCGCGCGGAAAATTAGCACGGTAGTAGTTCATCATCGCGTCTGCGCTAGACCGCTCGAAGGCTTCGAGATAGATCTGCTGCAAAACCTCATCGCCCCGCGAAAGCGCCATGGCAAGCCCTTGGGCCGAAATAGATTCGTGGCTGTTAGGGCGTTGGAAATTGCGCGCATAGGTTGAATTTTTATGCTGTTGTTCCATTTTCGCGAGTTCGCGGGCGAATCCTTTGAGGTGGGGAAGGTTCATAATTACTAGATGGCTGGTCATTTCTGGGCGCCACGCGGCAAAGCTCCAGGCAATGCCGCCCCCCCAATCGTGTCCGACGATTATTGCGCTTTCTTGACCCTCATTGCGGATCACAGAGGCGACATCCTCGATAAGTATCTGCATGTCGTAGTTTTCGACGCCGGAAGGTTGATCGCTGAGGTTGTAGCCGCGAGTATCCATCGCAGCAACGGTGTAATCAGATGACAGCCCTTGCATTTGATGTCGCCACGAATACCAAAAATCGGGAAATCCATGAATAAAAACGATGAGAGGTCCAGACCCCATCTTCGCGTAATGGATTTTTGTCCCGTTGTTTTCAGCGTAGCTATGCACAACCTCGTCGCGGATATCCTGCGCTGCCGCGAGGGGCGATAGAATGGATAAGGCGATAAAGAAAAGCGTTACGGCGCCTGTCACTCCGCGGCTGTTCGCGCGCTTGATTTTGTTGGCATTGCTATACATGGCTGCGTTCATAAACCCCTCGGATTGACCAAGTGATGCCCTTGGTAACTTTAGTTATCGACTCGCTAGTGCTGTGTTAATTTTGGTCAAAGTTCAAGCTGCGGAATCGAATACGGCGAATCGGCGTCTATTGCCTGGCGCAGTGAGAACACGTTGCCGTCAATGTCATGTGCGTAGGCCTGCCAGAAATCACCAAGCTTGATCGGTGCGCTCACAAATTCGACGCCGAGTTCGGTCATGCGCGCCACCTCGGCATGTATATCGCCGGCTTCGATAGAGAAGCTATAGCCAAAGTCCGTTACCCCGCGTTTACCGCTATATTGCTCGGTCACAGGATTTCGGTATTGCCAAAGTTCGATCGTTTTGGAGCGCTCGTTCATGCGGAACCACGAGGCTAGTAGTGACAAATTCTCGATGCCCGTGATCTCGCCCATGCGCTCGTTATTGACGTAATCCCCATCTCGGTAGGGCGAAAAAGCGAGTATCTTTTCATAGAAATCGGTCAGTGCGACGATGTCATGGGTGACGAGAGCGACTTGCGTCATCCATGAATTATAGCCTTTCTCCGCCCAGCGCTCGTTGTAGGCGCCTGATTGCAGCGGCCCCTGATCTAGCTGTTCGAGTTCAATCATGTTGCCTTCGGCATCGTAAGCGTAAGCATAAGTGACGCCATAGCCGCCGAGATCGATTGGTTCACCTCCGGTCGAGAGTATGTCTGCACCGGCCGCTTTGAATCGGTCAAAGGCCGAATCATTCGATGGCGACTGGAAGCAGGTGTGGGTCATGCCCGGTCCCTGAGCTGGCATACGAGTAAGTGGTTTATCTGCGTTATGGCTGAACGCGTTTAATTCGAACAACATGTTCGGCGCCTCGAGAACGACGGTTTCGTAGCGAATATTAGGCATGCCGAAGAGTGTGTCAGCCTCAGGACCGCTTACGGTCTCGCGGCGAATAATTTCATAGCCGGTGACACCTTGATAAAAAGCTACGGCGGCATCGAGATCGCGCACTGATAACGCAATATGATTGATGCCGAGCAGCGTAGTTGGCGAATCTGCAATTGTCGAATCAGGGTCGATTTCATAGCCGAGGACGTTACCGGCCTGAATCGCTAGCGCGACGGCTGCTGCGACTGCTGGCGAAAAGCGGAAGTTTTTTACGTGTATAATCGGTGCATCTGACATCAAGGGTTCAACTTTTTATTGTTTAATCGAATAAACGAGCAGCATATTACCTGGCTGCTCGCCCCATTTTTCATATCCTGAGGTGACATAGACGGAGCCACCAGCAATAACCGGACCGTCTGCTTCAATGGCGCCGCCGAAGCCGCGAACGCCGTTAATGTCGCCAAATTCTTGTACCGTATTGGTCTCCCATAGAATCGCGCCAGACTCAGCGTCGAAAGCGCGCAGCATGCCATCGAGTCCGCCGGCAAAGACAAGCCCGGGTGAACTGCTGACGGCTGCCGAAATGCCTTGGAAACAAAGGAATTTCGTCTCAGGACAAACATTTGGCAGTTTATTTCGCCACTCGATTGCGCCGCTAGCGAGATCCAGCCGGTGAATACCTGGCTGGCCTTCGCCCACGTTATACGGATTGTTGGTGGGCAGGTCAGAGACGCCAACGAACAGTCCTTCGCCGTCGCTGCTCATGCCATAGTGAATGCCGCCCATCGTGCCACCGCTGCCAGCGCGGGTCTCCCAGATAAGCGCGCCGTCTGCGTCAGGATCTAGCGCGTAGACCATCCCAGATTTCTGCCCCACAACGAGTAAGTCTCGGCCTGATTTGCTTTCGATTAGCAGTGCCGCTGCGCCAAAATCGAAATCAGGACCCTTCTCTTCTGGACAATTAAATCCGCCCGTCGAGCAGGCGCCGTTCCAAGCATCGTTTGTCGTGACTTGCCTAACCCAGCGTCGCTCGCCCGAATGGAGATCTATCGCGATGACGGCATCGCTCGTAGTGGTGGCAGGCGAGGAATAGTTCTCGCCAGTCGTCGCATACACAAGGCTGCGTTTGATATCAATTGTAATTCCGGACCAAACCGGAGCGCCCGAGGGGCCCTGCATTTGAGTCCCGGCGCGGTTTTTGCTCGTTGGTTGCGGCGGGGGAGTAGTGAAGTGAGTCCAGAGAATTTCTCCGGTCGCGATACTCAGGCCGACCACGGCGCCGCGGAAACTGCAGCAACTGTATTCGTTACGTGAGGCTGCGATGATTTCAAGAGACGAAACGGGGACGACTAAAATCCCATCAGCCACCGCGGTGGCCCCGGTGATTGTTGCGAGCCGATGCTCATGTACGGAGGTTTTCCAGCGAAGCTCGCCTGTTTGCGCATCGACCGCATGCGCATTGGCAGCGAAGTCGCCAAACAGTAATGTTTCCGGCCTTCCCTGCGCGTCGAGATCCAGAATAACGGCGCTGCGCACTTCGGCCTCGGCATCGTAGGTCCAAATTGGGCAGCCGTTTCTCGCGTCCAGCGCATAAACAACGCCTTCTTGACTGCCTACAAACACCGCCTGGGGTGTTACGAGCGGCTGTGATCTAGCACGCGTTGCGCCGGGAAAGGCGAAGGCCCAGTCAAGGGTGAGCTCGCCGACATTGTCTGGTGTTAACAGGGTTTCGCTATATTGATGCCGTGAATTATTGACTCCTGCGCCCCACCCATTCCACAGCGGTGGTTGGTCGAGGGGAGCGCCAACTGCCAACGATGCGGAACAGTCGAAGGAAACCGGCTTGGTCACGCTCTCATTGAAGCGTTTGCCCGTCAGGAAGAAGGCGACATCGCGCTTTTTCGCGCGTGTTAGCGGCATACCTTGGGTCGCCATGATTCCCGATTCGAGAGACTCAACAATGTGCTCAGGCGAAAACAACGCCAGCGCGCTTCGCCGAGGCGCCTCTAGAAGCGCGCCTTCGTGGCAACCGGCGCAGAGAAGCGCGTAGTCTGATGCTCCCGCGTTACGAGCAGCGTCGTCGTCAGTTTGAGCGTTCACTGCTGTAAATGGCAGCATCGTGAAGTATGAGGCTAAGGCTATCAGCTTTACTCTCGCGCTTTGACGAGTAAAGCGGGGCATCGCGGGCGGAGTATATGACCGGCTTTTCAGCATTTCGAGCGACCCTATTGAATCGAGCGTGAGTAGTTTATATAGACTAAGAACCCTATCGGAATAGGCAAAAATGTCAATCGTGGCGCGAGTCCTGATAGACTTCGCTAACAAGAGCGTCAGCGAATGCTTGGAAAGCTGCGAAAAAAATAGAAAGATAAGAAGATGCGCGTATGACTAATCAAGAACTAGTGCTGACTCTGACGAGCTGTGTATTTTTCATGTCTCTTGTGGCGTGGATAGCCTATCGACAGACCCGCGGGGAGGTAGCTACCCGGGAGGGATATTTTCTCGCCGGCAGGGGGCTTAGCGCAGTCTTCATCGCGGGGTCAATGTTGCTCACCAATCTATCGGCGGAGCAACTAATTGGCCTCAATGGTTCTGCGTACGGATTCAATCTCAGTAGTATGGGTTGGGAAGTGACAGCCGCGATTTCCACAATCGCGATGGCGTTTTTGTTCTTGCCCCGCTACCTCGCGGGCGCCTTTTCTACCTTGCCCGAATTTCTCAACGCGCGGTTCGATAGCGACGTGCGCCGCGCGTCGGTTGTACTGTTCATGGTTGGCTATGGCTTTGTCACTATTCCCTCCGTGCTCTATTCAGGGTCGATTGCCGTCCTGCAGCTTTTTGATATTCCGGCTATTACAGGGCTCGCCTATTCCCATGCTTTGGCGGTGACGATTATTGCGATCGGGAGTATCGGGGCAATTTATGCTGTTTTTGGAGGGCTGAGAGCGGTCGCCGTGTCCGACACTCTCAACGGTGTTGGTCTACTTATAGTTGGCATTGCGGTTCCACTGCTCGGCCTTGCCGCGCTCGGCGACGGCAGTATCTTGGCGGGTCTTACAGTAGTCACCACAACCGACACTGACAAGCTCAACGCCATCGGCTCGGCGAGTGATCCAACACCCTTTGCTACACTGTTCACCGGCATGATTTTCGCTAACCTCTTCTATTGGTGTACCAACCAATATGTGATCCAGCGAACACTCGGTGCGCGCAGCTTGGCAGAGGGACAGAAGGGGGTGCTTTTTTCCGGATTTTTTAAGGTTTTGGTGCCCTTTTTGATGATGCTGCCAGGCGTTATTGCCTACCATCTCTATGGCCCCGAGCTCGCGTCGATCGACCTCGCCTATCCCGCGCTCATTCGTGATGTGTTGCCGGTTTATGCGAGCGGTTTTTTCTTGGCCGTATTGCTGGGGGCGGTTTTTAGTTCATTTAATTCGCTCCTCAATAGCGCGGCAACCCTCTTTTGTCTCGATGTGTATGTGCCGTTCAAGGAGCGACTGAATCGCGGCGAGAAGGTGACGGATGCGCAGCTTGTACGCGTCGCAAAGTGGGCGAGCGTGGTAATTGCACTCTTTTCTTTTGTGGTAGCGCCTTTACTGCAATTTGCCCCCGATGGCCTCTGGCAGATCATTCGTATTTTTACCGGTTTCTACAACATACCGATAATCGCGATCGTAATTGTAGGACTGTTCACGCGTCATGTGCCGGCTCTCGGTCCGAAGCTGGTTATCGGTTTTCATCTTATTGCCTACGGGCTTTTGCAGTTTGTCTTTAAGGAGCAGGTGGCGATCCATTTTCTGCATCTCTACGCTATTTTGTTTTTCATCGAAATCGGTATCATGCTCTCGGTTGGATACTGGCTGCCGCGCGTTGAGTTATGGACATACACAACCGCGAGTCGCGTCGATATGAGTCCATGGCCACTGGCAGTTCCCTGTGCGGTGACTCTCTTCTCCTGTGTCGTTGCGCTTTATATTACCTTCTCGCCGCTTGGGCTTGTTGGTGCAGGTAGCGCAGCGTACGAACCGATTTTAGGTTTAGTATTTGCGCTGAATGCGGCGGTTTGGTGGCGTAGTCTTCGATCTGCTTAGCCACTTTAAATAAGAATGCCAATAGGGATTTTATGAGTATTGACACGATCAAACCGAGGTTGCGTTTCTTCGAGGGTGCGGCGGGACAGCAACATATTCCGGAGAGTGATAAATATCTCTATGCGGTTGCTCCACCTGTTCATCGTCTTGCAATCATCGGTACTGGGACGATAGGTCAGGAACATATGCGCGTGGCGCGGCTGTTAGGGCGTGCTGTTGTGCATGGGATTTTTGATAGCGAGCAGCGCAGCATAGACATAGCTCTTGCTAATTACACAGCGCAAGAGATGAGTCTCCCCGAAGAGCAGCGACAACCGGCGCCGATCGTTTACACGAGCCTCGAGAATGCCTGCAACGATGCCGCCGTCGATGCGGTGATGATCTGCACGCCTAATTACACGCATTTCGATGTATTAAAAGTGGCGATGGCGTCAGGTAAAGCGATTTTTCTTGAAAAGCCCATGGCAACGACGTTGAGTGACGCCGCTGCTACTGTCGCTTTAGCGCGTGATTATCACAGTTTTGTCCAGATAGGGTTGCAGTATCGTTATAAAGCGCAATATGTCGAGTCGCTTCACGAAGCGCTCGTGCGCAGGAGTGTAGGCGAGATTAGAATGATCAGCATGAGTGAATACCGGCCGCCGTTTCTCGATAAGGTAGGGCAATGGAATAAGTTTAACGACCTGAGCGGCGGGACGTTGGTAGAAAAATGCTGTCACTATTTCGATCTGATCAATTTATTTGCGGGCGTTCAGCCGACGCGAGTTTATGCAAGTGCGGGGCAGTCGGGTGTTTTCGATGCCTTAACGCGAGACGGGCGTAAAAGTGATATCGATGATAACGCCTTCGTCGTTATCGATTACAAAAACGGCTGTCGCGCAAACTTTACGCTCAACATGTGCAGCCCCGATTTCACTGAGGAACTGTGTTTGGTCGGTACTCAGGGGCGCTTGATCGCTACCGAACGCTTTGATGTGCATCATAGGCAGGAGGCGGCCACCAGCCTCAAACTTGAGTTGGGTGAACTCGGTTCATCGAAGGAGAGTGTGCTCGGTTATGCGTCGGTAATCGAGAGAAGTGGCCACCACGGGGCGACTTATTTTGAGCATGCGGCGTTCCTTGATCGGCTCGAAGGAAAAGAGCCCAACGAGTGCGGCGCCGCGACGCCATTGCAAGGATTGTGGTCTATGCTTGTCGCCAGTGCCGCGCAGGAATCGAGTAAGACTGGTAATGCGGTCGAGATGGCGGATTATATCGAGGCAAATGGCCTTGCCTCAGTGCTTGGCGAGAGCTTTGTAGCTAACTAGCCAGCGAGTGCCAAGCGCCCTAATTAAGTAAGATAACAAATGAGAGAATTAATGAGCATAAGTGAAACTGCAACGCTCGCTGTCGATGGCAAAGTTATGCCCGCAGTTGGGCTCGGACTTTGGAAAATTGAGCGCGAAGCTACCGCCGAGGCTGTGTATGCGGCTATCGGAGCGGGCTATCGACATCTCGACAGCGCCGCCGATTACGGTAATGAGCGCGAGGTGGGCGAGGGGATTGCAAGAGCGCTTGCTGCGGGATTGTGCTCGCGAGAAGAACTTTGGATTACCTCTAAGCTTTGGAACACATTCCATCGCCCCGAACATGTAGAAGCAGCGTGCAGGCGATCGTTGACTGACTTGGGTATCGACTATTTCGATCTCTATCTCGTTCATTTTCCTATCGCATTAAAGTACGTTGACTTCGATGACCGCTATCCGCCGGAATGGCTCTTCGACCCTGATGCCGAGGCCGGCTCGGCCGCTGCGGGGATGCAGCGCGATGCGGTGCCACTGCATGCTACTTGGCACGCGATGGAGGGTTTAGTAGATAAAGGACTCGCAAGGCAAATAGGCGTCTGTAACTACTCGACAGCACTCCTTCATGATCTGATGAGCTATGCCCGTATTAAACCGGCCATGCTACAGGTCGAATCGCATCCCTATCTCACGCAGGAGGCGCTGCTTAGAACGGCCAATGACTATGGGATTTCCGTGACCGCGTTTTCGCCTCTCGGCGCGTTGTCTTATGTTTCCCTCGATATGGCGACACCGGCGGAAAGCGTTCTCACACAGCCGGCTGTGATTGCTGCTGCCGAGCGCACGGGGGCGACGCCTGCACAGGTGGTGCTGCGATGGGGTATTCAACGCGGCACGGCGGTGATTCCGAAAACGAGTAAGCCTGAGCGCTTACGAGAGAATCTGGCACTGGCAGGGTTCTCTCTGACTGATGAGGAAATGCATGCGATTAGCGCGCTTAATCAGAATCGTCGCTTCAACGACCCTGGCGTTTTCTGTGAGGCTGCGTTCGGTACTTTCCATGCCATCTATGATTAGGTTGTGCGCCTCGTTAACAATGACAATACAGGAATAGCGTGATGCAGGTTAGGCAGATAACACTCGAGGGGCAGCAGAACTACGACAGCGCAGGCGGCGTGTTTCCACTTATTTACAACGCGCGAGTAACATCAGCCTCTGATCCGTCGCACTCGGCGAATCAATCAGCAGACAAGGTTGAGTCAGCGAAACGGTGGATTGCTGAAAACCGTGAATCACTCATTCAGGCCCTTGCGCAACATGGTGCGGTGCTGTTTCGCGGGTTCGGTGTCCGAACAGACCTTGAGTTCGATGAATTAATCGGAGCGTTTGAATTGCCGAATTTCACCTATCAAGAGTCGCTTTCCAACGCAGTTCGTCGCAACCGAACCGAGCGCGTGTTCACGGCCAATGAGGCTCCCCCGTCCGTCAGTATTTTCTTGCACCACGAAATGGCGCAGACCCCGGTTTATCCATCGAAACTTTTCTTCTTCTGCGAACATGCTGACATGACTGGTGGTGCGACACCGCTCTGCCGATCGGACGTCCTGTTAGCTAGACTGTTAGAAGTTCGCCCGCATTTTGTCGCAGCCTGCGAGCGATTGGGCGTCCGCTATTCGAACACTATGCCCTACGAAGATGATCTCGCCTCTGGGCAGGGGAGAAGCTGGCGCAGCACGTTATCGGTGGCAGATGCGGCTGCGGCCGAAGAGAAACTCACTGGGCTTGGCTATAGTTGGCATTGGCAAGAAGATGGCCAAAGTCTCAGAGTGACCACGCCGTGCTTGCCTGCAGTGCGCGCGCTGGAAGATGGTCGGAAAGTGTTTTTCAATCAACTAATCGCTGCCTTTAGGGGTTGGAAGGATGCGCGCAATAGTGCAGAGAAATCGATAAGCTTTGGAGACGGGAGCATGATTGACTCCGCCGACATGGCCGTGGCGATAGCCCTTGCTGACGAATTGTGTTTCGATATTCAGTGGCAGGCCGGTGATTTCGCTCTCGTCGATAACTTCTTAGTAATGCATGGGCGTCGCCCCTTCGAGGGCGAACGCCGAGTGCTCGCATCGCTGGTGGGCTAGTCTCTTAGTTCGCGTGCATCGCCGATGCCGCCAACATTCTTCGCGTTGGTATAGCCCAGCTCTTGCAATGTTGCTAGAGCGATACCGGCGCGTTTGCCGGTTCTGCAGTAGACATTAATTTCTGCGTCTTTATCTAATCCTAACTCCGCAATGCGCAAAGCTATCTCCTCATGAGGGATATGCGCTGACCCTTCGATATGATCCTCGGCATATTCTGCGTCAGTTCTGACGTCTAGCCAAACCATCTGTGACGGTGAGCTTGCACAACTGGCCAAGGCGCTGAGGCAGAGAATTAGAAGGGCAGTGGCGAAACGGCGGTTATGAGTAAACCTAGTTAGTATGGAATTTAGCAATGTCATTTGATTCTCGATTTGACACCTCAGTAGCCGTGCTACTAGCGGTGATTTGTTGTTTTTGGGAGACGCATTATACCAATGTTCAGACGCCATCTGTTGATCTGGATGGCATTTACCTGTCGCCGCGCGCCGGCCGCTCTCAAGCATTTGTTATAGATTGTTACTTTGCAGCAGTTTTAACTCTTTCCTGCGTAGAAAGGCTTGTGTCTTATCACGATTACGCTATATTACGCGCCTATTTGGTAGGACCAGATTGGCCAGACCAATAGCTTGCTCCGATAAGCCTGACAACGCCCAAGAAACTGGGTTGAGGGATTCGTTAGGGTCGCTCCCGATTGGACTGTCCAGATTGGCGAGTCCAGATTGGCGAGTCCAGATTGGCAGGTCCAGATTGGTATGACCAAAGTGGTCTAAAGCACGACCAAATCGCGTAATGAGCCGTATGAATTCGATAAGCCCGATAAAAGTGCCGCCCTTGATGACTCGCAGTCATGAAATTGCGGGTGTCCTGCGCGATGAAATTCTCCGTGGACAGTTTCGGCCAAGCGAGCGCTTGCCCTCTGAAAGAGACCTTGCAGCCCGCTTTGGCGCGAGTAGAGGCGCGGTTCGCGAAGCTCTATCTCAGATCGAACAGCTAAGGCTAATCGACATTCAGCCTGGCGGTGCGCGGATAAAGGAAGTTAACGACGCCAGTATCGCCGTTCTAGGTCCCCTCCTGGGAATGGGGTCGAAACCCGACGCGGACTTAGTCGATCAATTCCTCGATACCTTTTCAGCATTAGCGCGTTTTACGGCGACCAGAGCGATACCGAAACTCTCTGAGTCTCAACGAGCCGATCTCCTTGCGCAGCTGGATTCGATGACGCATGACATGAATAGCGTTGAGTCCCTGCAGCCAAAAATGCGCGCCTTTCTGATGACACTTGGTGGTATCGCAGACAATTTAGTAGTGCGCCTAATAAGTAACGATTTGCAGGCACAGTTTGTTGAGCGGATGCTTCAGCTGCATCCGCGTCCTAGCCTTAAGCCAGAGTTACTAAGAGAGTTGGTCTCCGATATGCGGTTGGGGGTTGAGAGCGGCGATGGAGAAGCTGTTGCTTCTGCGCTGGACGTTCATTTTTTGAGTATGCGCGCGTTAGTGGCTCAGGCCCTTGCGAGCGATTGAAACGAATTTACCTAACTACGCCTGTGCGGCGTCTGTCTCCGCATTTGGCATTGAGTTTTTAAGTCTTGGAGTTAGATATGAAGCGAGTATTGATGCCAATCGGCATTCTTTTGGGAAGCATTGTCATTACAGTTGTCTTGATTCGCAACCCAACGCGAGTTTCCGAATCGGCACCAGAAATTATCCCGATTAGCGTGCGCGTCGCAGAAGTGCGATCTGAATCTGTGCAATTGTTTATCGAGTCGCAAGGCAAGGCGCAGGCTGCTCGGCAAGCAAGCCTCTCATCTAACGTGCAAGGGCCGGTCGCGTGGGTATCACCCTCTCTGGAAGCTGGAGCCTATGTGAAAGCGGGTGAGCCGCTGTTGAGACTCGAATTGGCTGATTTTGAAACGGCAGTGGCGCGAAGCCGCGCGACCTATGAGCAGGCATCGGCCGAAGCAGCGTTCGCGGCTGCTGATCTTGCGCGCATCAACGAACTTGCTGCAAAGAGACTGGCCAGCGAGTCGGAACTTCAGAATGCTGAGCGCGCCGCGACCGTTACATCAGCACGTTTGGCCGACGCCGAAGCCGCGCTTGAACAGTCTGAACTCGATGCCGAGCGCTCAATACTCCGTGCGCCTTTCAACGCTGTTGTCGCTTCAAGAGATGTTGAACTAGGGCAATTCGTTAACCGAGCACAGAGCGTCGCGGTGCTATTTGACGCTGACAGTGTAGATGTACGTGTGCCATTGGCAATTAGGCAATTAGGCTATCTCGATGTCCCAATGGGTTTCCGTGGCGAGTTCGATTCGTCTCAGGCACCGCAGGTGGAATTGGTTGGTAGTTATGGCGGCAAACAATACAAGTGGGAAGGTAAGCTCCTGAGAACAGAGGCTACGATCGATCCGAATAGCAACACAGTGCAATCGATAATACGCATTGAGCAGCCGTCTGCTGATCTCGGCGGAGAAACTATTCCACTGCCGATTGGACTGTTCGTTGAGGCGCGCATTTCAGGCAAGCTTGTCGAAGATATTATTTTGCTTCCACGCTCTGCTATTCGTAACAACTCGCAAGTTCTCGTAGTGGATGCTGAAAACAAAATGTATTACCGCGATGTAGATATATTCCGCCTAGAGCAGGATCGCGTATTAATTAGTGGTGGCCTTGTCCCTGGCGAAAAAATCTGCACCTCGCCCATTCAAGCTGTGGTCGATGGCATGTCAGTGCGACCTGTCTTAGAGATGATCTAAGAACTAGGCAAAACCTTTAACACGCTAGCAGCATAAGCGCCCAAGGGCGCGTGGAGAAAGTCAGTGCGAACTCCCATAACGTGGTTTGTAAAAAATCCCGTAGCAACGAACCTTTTGATGATGATTTTTCTTGCGGGAGGGTTTGTTTCCTACCTCAATCTCAATCAAGAAGAATTTCCTGATATCGATTTCGGTGTTGTTCAGGTGAGCGTCGCCTACCTAGGCGCAACGCCAGATGAGGCTGAGTCAGCGATTTGCCTGCGTATAGAGGAGGCGCTTGAAGGCGCAGAAGATATAGATCGTCTCACCAGCACCGCGCGCGAAGGGGGTTGCGACGCCACAGTCGAATTAACCAGCGGTGCGGATCTCAATCGGGTTCTGAATGATGTGAAGGGGAAAATTGATGCGGTTAGCACCTTCCCCGTCGAGGCAGAGCAGCCGATTGTTAGAGCGTTTAGCGCGAGCGGCAACGTCATGACGCTCGCTCTTTCTTCTGATACCGACGACGCGAGTCTTAAACTTATTGCCGAGGAGATCCGAAATGACATCCTCGATCTTGACGGAATATCTACCGTTAATATCGCTTACCTGCGACCTTTCGAGATTTCTGTTGAGGTTTCTGAGACTACGCTGCGCCAATACGGATTGACGCTTAGTCAAATTTCGAATGCTATTGATCGCGCCTCACTAGACCTTCCCGGCGGCACGATCAAAACCGCTTCGGGTGAGATTCTGCTTAGAACGAAAGGGCAGGTTTACAACGGAGATGAATACGAAAACATCGTTGTGCAGTCTTACCCTGACGGAACGCAGCTGCGTCTCGGACAAATCGCAACGGTCAAAGACGGTTTCGAAGAAGGGTATCTCGACGCGCGACTCAATGGCGTGAACGCGGCAATCATAGATGTTCTTAGAGTCGGTAATGAAGATATCGTGAAATCTTCGCAGCAGGTAAAGCGATGGATGGCGTCGAGCGACTTTGATCTTCCCGAAGGCATGGCCATAAAAATCATATCCGACTCGGCGATTTCAACGCAGGACAGAATCGAAACGGTTGCGGGTAACGCCTATACGGGATTGATGCTCGTGCTCGTGATTCTCGCCTTGTTTTTACGATTTAAGCTCGCGATCTGGGTCGCCGCGGGTATTCCCATCGCAATTGCCGGTGCGCTGTCTCTCTTCCCCTCGGTCGGGCTGACCATTAGCTCGCTCACTGTGATGGGCTTTATTCTGGTGTTGGGTATTATCGTCGACGATGCGATCGTTGTCGGTGAACGTATTCATGCCTTTGAGGTAAAAGGTTTTTCCAAAGAGGACGCGGCGATCGAGGGTACTATCGAGGTGTCAGTGCCTGTGATTTTCGGTGTTTTGACGACTATCGCCGCCTTCTTGCCTATTCTTCTGCTAGGCGGGCAGTTGGGTGCGTTTTTCAACACGATCGGCGGAGTAGTGGTTTTCTGTCTTGTCGCGAGCCTCATCGAGTCTCAACTCATCCTCCCTGGCCACATAGCACATAGAAAGACAGTCGGCTATCTGGGTGACGGTTCGCGCTTGGTCCTTGCATGGCAATCTTTCCAAGGGCGCTTGGCGCAGGGCATGGAAGATTTCGCTGAATATCGATACAAGCGAGCGCTAAAGAAAATACTCAAACACCGCTATGCAGCATGGGCGACCGCGACCGGCGTCATCATGGTGACTTTCGCGCTTATGTTAAGTGGACGAGTTGGGCTCCAATTCTTCCCTTCTATCGAGGGCGATACTGTTTGGGGCACGGTAGTCATGCCTGTAGGGGTACCCGGCTACATCACAGAGAATGCTGTCGATGTGATTGAAGAGAAAGCCATGGAATTGGCGGCGGAACTCGAAGCGGAATTAATCGACCTGAAAGCGAACGGAAAAGCACCTCAGACGACTGAACGCGTTGTTGATAGTGTTCTCACGATAATCGGCGGCCGTGCACCTCGAGGCGGACCTTCTTCGCCTGGTCGTGGGGGTTCAGGTAGCAGCGAGGTCGCAGAAGTTGTCATGTATCTTTCTCCGTTCTTCGATCGCGGGGAAATAAGTTCGGCAGAGGTGCGCGATCGCTGGCGTGAAAAAGTAGGCAGTATTCCAGATGCTCTCGAGCTAACCTTCGTCTCTGATGCGTTCTCTGCTGGAGATGCCATAAACTACCGGTTGGCCGGACGTAATGAAGAGAATTTAAAAATAGCGGCAGCCGAACTGCGCGCTGAGCTCAACCGCTACCCCGGTGTTTTTGATGTGTCTGACTCGTTTCGAGCGGGTAAACAGGAAGTCCAGATACAGATTCTGGAACGAGGGAAAACCCTAGGCTTGACCTTGAATGACATTGCCAATCAGGTTCGGCAGGCATTTTTTGGTGCAGAATCACAGCGGATTCAGCGTGGCTCCGATGACATCAGGGTGATGGTTCGATACCCAGAGGAAGAGCGGCAGTCGCTCGCTAATCTCGAAAATTTACTAATAAGAACGCCTTCAGGTGCAGAGGTGCCGTTTCTAAGTATTGCTGACTTCACGCTGGGCAATAGTTACTCGAGTATTAATCGGCAAGACGGGCGTCGGATAATCACGGTTCGAGGTGATGTTGATAGAACGGCTGTTGCACCAGACGAAATTAGGCGCGACGTAATTCGTAAATTTCAGTCTAAATGGCAGCGCGAACTTGATGTCGAGCTGGTAGTAGGCGGCGAGAGCGAGCGTCAGGCTGAGTCGTTTGGCGATCTTCTGTCGACGTTCCCCATCGCGATGATGGTGATTTTTGCGCTGCTCGCGATCCCGCTGAAGTCTTATTTCCAGCCTTTGATTATCATGAGCGTGATTCCATTTGGTGCTATCGGTGCAATCTTTGGTCACTTCATTATGGGAGCTGATCTCGTATTTTTCTCCGTACTCGGAATCATTGCGCTGAGCGGTGTGGTGGTGAATGCGAGCCTGGTGCTTGTGGTTTCTGTCAATCGCTTACGAGAAGAGGGTATGGGAATGGTCGATGCCGTCTCTACCGCGGGTGCGCTTCGTTTCCGGCCTATATTTCTTACCTCGCTGACGACGTTTATTGGTCTGGTTCCGTTAATGATTACGGCAAACCCTGCGACGTTCTTTGTCGTGCCAATGGCGATCTCTCTCGCATGGGGTGTGTTATTTGCAACCGTAATCACACTATTCCTTGTGCCCTGTCTCTATTTGATTCTGCATGATTTTGCCGGGCATACAGATTCTGACGAGGAACGCGCGAAAGCCTATGAGCACACACCAAAGGCGTTGGTCGAAAATTAGTTCTTGGTTGTCGCCTGAGGGCATTGCATCCCAATGCCCTCAGGTAATAGTCTAAGCCCTTGGTATACTTTCAGCTAACCACTCTCATTGGATTCGACTATGACGCGCCTCTATTCGCCTCTGCTAAAGCCCTTTCTACTTCTAAAACCCGCTTACATTTCAATGGCAGCGTTAGCCGCCAGAAATATCACAATCGCAGGTGTACTGATCATGAGCTCTGCACTAGTCAATGCACAGGTAAACCGCATAGATATTATCCGTCCCGATGCACCGAGCTTAGCTGCGTATGGTGAATTTGATATTGGCGTGCGCACACTTACGGTCACGGATCCCGGTCGAGTAGACGTGCTTAATACGCAGCGCGGCGCTGAGGCTGCGATCTACGACCGCTCATTAACGCTCGAGGTCTGGTATCCCGCTCTACTTGCAAGCGGGCAATCACGAGGAGGAGAGTATCGCGCAATTACTCGTAACCCAGAGATTACCGCGGTGCTTTCGGGGCAGGCTGTAAGAGACGCGCAGCCAGACACGCGTTCTGGGGCCTTCCCCTTGGTCGTCATCTCTCACGGTTACCCGGGCAATCGATATCTGATGAGTCATCTCGGCGAAAACCTTGCCAGCAAGGGCTACGTCGCTGTCTCCATCGATCATAAAGACAGCACTTACGATGATGCTCAGGCATTTTCGAGCACTCTTTATAATCGCCCGTTGGATCAACGTTTTGTGATCGAGGCCATGGCGCAACTCTCTGCTGATCCGGAAAGTTTTCTTGCTGGCATGCTCGATGCCGACAATACAGGGGTTGTGGGTTACTCGATGGGTGGTTATGGATTGGTAAACAACCTAGGAGGCGGTTATAGCGATGAGATTGTTCCATCCTTTATGTCTCCGCCCAACGAATTACTCGCGCTTCATGCAACGGGTAACTCAGAATACAGAGACAATCTCGACACGCGCATAAAAGCCGGCTTTGCTATCGCGCCTTGGGGTATGGAGCGAGGATTCTGGCGCAATGAAGATTTAGCTGGGATTCAAGTCCCGACGTTTTATCTGGCCGGCGATAACGATACGGTTGCGGGCTATGAAAACGGCGTCCGCGCAATCTATGAAGCTGCGGTGAATAGCGATCGCTATCTGCTCACTTATAAGAATGCAGGTCACAATGCTGGGGCTCCCTATCCTGTTCCTCGAGAAATTTTAGATAGCGAGACGGGCGAGGGGGCAAGTCACTATACCGATCCTGTGTGGGATAGTGTGCGAATGAATAATGTCATGGACCATTTTGTGACGGCCTATTTCAACTACCACCTCAAAGGGGATGCGTCGATGTTGGATTATCTTGATGTCCACCCTGATGGCGCCACGGCAACCTATTCGGTCAAAAACGGCGTGCCCGATGACGCTCACACTTACTGGCCAGGATTCGAGGAGGGATCGGCCGTCGGGTTGAAACTCGAAAAGCTTGCGCGGGGCGAATAGCAGCCCCACTATTTTTCGACGGAGTACACCAGGTCCACGCTTTGCTGGATGCCGGATTCGGCTTTGAGTTTAAGGCGATCACTTAGCGTTTAGTCGAGATTGACTTTAGCGCTATAGTAATAAATTCCGATCCCGTAGCGTGCGAACAAATCGACGAAAGTCGAACGTGGGCGCCAATTTTTTTGACTCGCTGCAGAGAATCCCTAAACAGTGAGCCGAATCGGGGTGATGGTAATGTCGCGCCAAACGTCGCCGGTCACGTAGGGATCTCTCTCTAGCCAAGCATCGAGTTCGGCGCGGGATTCGAAGTCGACATAGGTAGTCGATCCAATCATGCGACCTGCATCGTCTAAGATTGCGCCGCCCGCAATCAGATTGCCTTTGTTTTTTAGCTCTATCGCGCCCGCGATGTGTGAATCTCTTACGGCGAGTCTTCTATTTAGAGCTCCTTCGTCGGTGCCATCATAGGCGACTATCATGAATTGCATGGGATTAGCCTCTTAGCGGGTAAATTTATTTCTGGGCCTGTTCTGCCGGAATAGGAGACACCAGTAACCCCGTTATAGCACGCGCTAGTTGTGAGCCCAAAAGGGTGTCTCCGGGCGCGATACCGTCGATTCGCACGAGAGCCAGAAAGTTGCCGTCAGCGTTGAGAGAGTCACCGACGGACCCAATCTCTAAGGCAAGGCGCTTAGAAGCTCGGCGAACACGGGGAAAAGCGAGGCGATAAGAAGCGCCGCCATACTCCTATTGAAGATGCGAATCGCTTGCGGGCTGCGAAGGATGCGTTGTAGGGACGCGCCAAGCCAGAGCCAGAGCCAGATACATGGCGCGCCAATGACGAAGAATAACGCTGTAATAGCTATCACTTCACCGAGATAATCGTTGCCGATACTGGTGTAGGTCACAATTGCGCCAACAGCCATAACCCATGCCTTGGGGTTCACCCATTGGAACGCTGCCGCTTGAAGAAAAGTGAACGGCTTGCCTGCCCTTACAGCGTCACTGCTGACAGGAGCTGTAGCGATTCGATAGGCGAGATAGGTGAGGTAACAGGCGCCAACGATCTTCAGTGCAGTATGCAGTGAGGGGTAGAGATCGAAGACTTGCGCGATGCCGAGTCCTACCGCCAGAATCATTGCTGGAAAACCTAGAATGATGCCGAAGTAATGCGGCAGACTGCGCCTAGTCCCATAGTTAAGCCCTGATGCCATGAGCATCGAATTATTGGGGCCGGGCGTAATACAGCTTGTGACCGCGAAGGCAATGAGAGAGGCGTATTCCATAATTACTATAGGCTAGTTGTGCAGATCGGCTCACGTCCCGTGGTACAAAAAGATGGGCCCGAGCGCCGTGGCAATAAAGACGCGAGTATATAGCGCGGCGAGGCCACCCGCTAGAATAAACGCAGATACGACTGGAGAATGTGCAGTTTGCTGCTAATGAAGGTAACATCCCGCCCGCAATGAAAATCCTAGCTATCGCTGCCGACTAGATTTGGTGGGGACTGCGAGCAATCTGGTTTATCCCTATCATGATCGAAAAATACGCCGTAATTACCCTCTATTTCTCGGTGCTTGTCTTTTTGGGCGTCTTCGCCTCGCGCGGTGTGCGCAGCATGAAAGGATTCGTCATCGGCGGAAAATCCCTCAGCTTTTGGGTCGCCGCTTTTTCCGCACAGGCAACAGGAGAATCGGCGTGGTTGCTCCTAGGCGTCACCGGCATGGGCGCTATGCTTGGCTTTAGCGCATACTGGATTGTTGTTGGCGAAGTGGTCGGCGTATTCTTCGCTTGGTTCGTAATGGGGAAACGCTATAAGCGCCTCACCGATCTCTATTCTTCAATTACCATGACCGACTTTTTGATTAGTCGATTTCAAAGTAAAACTAATAATCTGAGACTGCTCTCTGCGATTTCTCTCATCATCTTTGTGCTGATCTACATTTCGGCGCAGATTGATGCCACCGGTTCTGCTTTTGAGGCGTTCCTCGACTGGAATTATCACCAGGGTGCGCTTGTGGGCTTTGGGATTGTCGTACTGTATTGCGTCGCAGGAGGTTTTCTTGCCGCAGCTTGGACTGACATGTTTCAAGGCGCCGTTATGCTGGGCTGCCTCGTGGTTCTGCCTGTCGTTGCGTGGCTCGCAATCGGTAATTCGGCCGAGATAGTCGCGGGGCTTACTGCTATCGATCCGGCACTCGTAAGCGTGTGGGGTGGTGAGTTCACATTGATTAACGTTTCAGTGGTGCTCGGCATGATGCTTATCGGCTTAGGATTCGTCGGTTCGCCCCAGGTATTTGCACGCCTGCTCGCTGTGAGATCGGAGAGCGAAATTGACAGAGGTAAATGGGTAGCACTGCTTTTCACGTTTCTCGTTGACGCCGCCGCGGTCAGTATCGGGGTGCTGGGCCGTTATCTGTTTACAGAGCAGGGAGTTGACCCAGAATCAGTCTTAGGCAACGGTGCGCAGAATGTTATGTCTGAGCTTGTTCATGTCAGCTTCCCGCCTTGGATCGTAGGCCTTTATGTTGCTGCTGTGCTGTCAGCGATCATGTCAACCGTGTCTTCGCTCTTGGTTATGGCCGCTGGCGCTGTGACGCATGACCTTTATGCCAAGCTCGTGAACCCATCGATGAGCGACTCTTTCGCTGCGAAGCTTTGCCGCTATTCAACATTGGCTATAGCTATAGGTGCTATGGCTCTCGCTACCTTCGTCTCATTTGTCGCTCCGGAGCGGACAATTTTTTGGTTTGCAATCTTTGGTTGGTCTGGCATCGCTGCAACCTTTTGTCCAATGGTCATTCTCTCGCTGTTTTGGCCCGGATTTACAGAGAAGGCCGCAATCGCTTCAATGGCCGCTGGATTTTCAATGACAATGATTAGCAAGTTTCTTTTACAAGAATTACCGGGTGTTGGTCCGGTTTTTGTTGCTTTAGAAACGATGCCTCCATCATTTCTCGCGGCCTTGATTGTTGGTTATGTCGTGTCGATAATCTTCCCTGAGCCAGATAACGCGATGCAGTTCGAGCGTGATCTTCTGGCTAGCAGTCAATTGAAAAAGTGAAAGCATAATGCTGCATAGAGTGACATTATTAGCACTAGGTTTCTTGCTGGTCGCATGTAAAACCTATCCGAATGGGGAAAGGCCGACGAATTCCCTCTATTGCGATAATTTTATGATCTATGAGATGTGTGTCACCGATCTTAATAGCGATGGAGTTATCGAATTCGTCTATTTCGAAGGATCTCGGCAGGCGTTCATGTACCGGCCAGGCACGCTCCGCCGTTTACCGAAAACGCTTACGTTACATCCGTGCGCTACTGAAATGGATGACGAAATGGTGCGCATCACCTCACGCATGTTCTATATCGATGAGTCGACAACATTGCTCGAGAAGACCGATATCCGAGGCTCGTTAATGCTTCGATACATGGCGGCATTGCCCGAGATCACCGCCTGTAATTTACGCCGCGAAGCGGCAGCCGAAACGGGTACCTAAGCGCAGGTACAACACAATAAAAGAGAGCCGATTCATGAAAAGAGCTTCCCGTGTCTACACCAAGCTATCATTCGCCGTCAGCGCTTTGTTAGTTGCATCCTTAAACTCTGCAGCCCTTGCACAAACTCGGAATAACGAGCAGATAGTCGAACCTGTGCCTCGGGTGGTGCAATCGGAAGCTGTGCTTACCCCAGCCCCAAGCGACGCGATCGTTCTGTTCGGCGGTAGCCAAAATGATTTAAGTCAGTGGCAGTCGGTTGGCTCTCAGGAAGCCGTAACCTGGCTTTTACTTAATGATTCCATGACAGTGAATCGTGCCCTCGGTGCTTCCGGGAGTATTGCGACCAAGCGCACTTTTCGTGATATTCAGTTGCATATCGAGTGGAGCACTAACCCGGTAATCGACGGTGATCAGCAACTGCGTGGCAACAGTGGAATTTTTTTGCATTCACAGTTCGAATTACAGGTGCTAGACAGTTGGCAGAATCCGACTTACGTCAACGGGCAAGCGGGATCGATATACCTACAGTATCCACCGCTGGTTAATGCTTCTCGGCCGCCGGGCGAGTGGCAGAGTTACGATATTACCTTCGAGGCTCCGCGGTTCAATGCTTCGGGAGACGTGGAAACGCCTGCATTCATGACGGTTTTTCACAATGGCGTGTTGGTTCAGAACCGCAGTGAGATCTTTGGTGCAACGTATACAGCACTGCCAAGTTACGAAG
>JAFMKB010000061.1 GCA_017853205.1 Gammaproteobacteria bacterium | reverse complement strand
GCAGCTTCCGGCGAGTATATAACGTGGCGCGAGTGGATAATCGACTCGCCCGAGTTAGCGGGCTTCGCCCTAAGTGGGAGCGACGGGTTGGTCGTTGGCGATCTAGATAATGATGGTCGCGAGGATATTGTGTCTGTCCATGAGTCTGACAGCGAATATGACTCCAGTGAATTCGACCCAAATTATGTTCCAGACTCAGAGGGCCATGTTCGTATAGCTTTTGCCGGCGCAACCCCCACAGACTGGACTAACATCACGCTTGCCGAGGGCACAGATTCTCCCGCCCCAGAAGATGCAGACATCGGCGACTTCAACGGAGACGGATTTCTTGATGTTATTGTCGCGGCAGAACTTTCACACCTAATTTACCTTCAGAACCCCGGTCCCGAGGAGGCTCGACGGGGCGCGGCTTGGAAACGCCTCATACTCCCCATGACTAAAGGCAACGGCTCCTACATTCGCGTGTTTGCCGAGGATCTCGATGGCGATGGAACACCCGAGGCGATCGCCGCAAACAAAGGGGCTCAGAGACCGGGGCCTGCCGACCTTTTACGGTCGACACCTGTCTCCATTTTTTCGGTGAAAGGCAACCCTTTGCAGGGCGCCTCGTGGGCAGAAACTGAGTTGGGTCGTTATAGTATCCCGCAGAACGCGCAGCCCAAAGATCTCGATGGAGACGGTGATCTCGATGTCATAGTGGGCAGTCGCGGAGAAAATCGGCTTGCGTGGTTCGAGAACCGCAGCGACCCCGGAAAATTAAACTTTGTTGAACATGCCATCGGAATAGTTGGTGGAACTGCCTCTGGATTTAACCTCGAGTACGCTGATCTCAACAACGATGGCCGGTTGGATATTATTGGCGCTATCGGGACAGGATCACTCACCACAGCTCTCGGGTGGTTAGAACAACCGGAGTCTATAGACAGTGCATGGATCCATCACCCAATAGGAAGCCTCGCGCCTGATACAATCACCGGAATTTTAGTGACCGATATCGATAGCGACGGCGACGGCGATGTCTTTGTAGGCAGCTACAGCAGCGGGGCCCGTGAAGGCGACGGCGAGGTAAATGTAGGCGACGCCCTTGGCCGCCTCGCGTGGTTTGAAAACCCAGGTGAAACAGCAGCCCTTTCCTCCTTGTGGCGGCGCCACGATGTTTCGAGGCGCAAGCGCGGCATGTTCGACAAGTTCATCGCGAGAGACATGGATGGCGATGGCGACACTGATCTTTTAGGTACTCGCGGTAACAGCGCGCCATTTGATGGGGTGTTCTGGCTCGAACAACTGCGTTCCTTGGAGCCGCGCGCGCGTTTCACTCCTGCTCGACAAAACGAAAGCCCGGAGATGCCTCTACCAACGACAAACCTCGAGTGAGCAGACTCGCGTTTATTCCTTGGCGCCTCACTAAAGTCTTGTTATCTTTAAACCTTAGACCTTCCGCAGCGATTCACATTGGCGGCAAAATTAGAATATTAACCTCCCTCAGGAGAGCCGTATGCCCTTAATTACGACCTCGCAGCCGCCTATGGCAGGCGGCAGAAAAACAGAAAGCACCCTCCTCTTGCGTAACTGGCTGACAGCAGTAACCATCGGAGCATTTTGTTCGTTACCCGCCTTCACACTCGCAGCGGAAGAAGACGACTCAAGGGGGCCCGCTCCTTACAATTTCAACACCCAGACTTGGATGCAGCCTTTCGCCGCCGAGGGTTTTTCGTGGGGCGGCACTTCTGGTGTTTATGTCGAATCCACAGAGCGCATCTTTGTGCTACAGCGAGGCGAGACGCAGCTACCGAGTCCGGTCCCGAGTGAATACACCAATTTCGCCGGCTCATTGGGTTGGAACGTGCTCCGCGGTCGCGGACGGGTGTGGCAAAACTGCTTATATGTCATCAACGCTGATGGTGAACTTCTAGAAGTTTGGGATCAATGGGACCATTTATTCACGGGGACAGATGGCCCGGGACCACATCGCATTCGAATGAGCCCTTATGACGACGAAAAGCGACTCTGGCTCATCGATGAAACCGGCCACATCATTTACGTCTTCTCGAATGATGGCGACAAATTGCTTATGACACTCGGCGAGAAAAATGTTCCCGGTGAAGACGACACTCACTACGCCCAACCACAGGACGTCGCGTTTTTGCCAGACGGTAAATTTTTGATCGCCGACGGCTTAAGAAACACCCGCATCGTTGTGCGTAATGCCGATGGCAGCTACCACTCGGAATTTGGTGAGCGCGGCAAAGAGCCCCATCAATTTAGCAGCGTTCACTCGCTCGCACTTGGTCCGAATGAGAGGCTCTATGCTCTCGACCGCGACAATCGCGACATCAAGGTTTTCCAGCAAGTTGCCGCTCGCGATTCCGAGCGCTATCCCGAGTATGAGTACGTGACGACATGGGGCGGCCTAGGCATGCCACTTGATATCACGGTTAGCGAAGACAGCGCTTGGGTTACCGATCTCAATCCTCCTAAGATCGTTCAGTTCAATCTCGACGGCACACGTCATTACTCGTGGAATTTACCCACCGAAGGACCCGATTTCTGGATCGAAATGCACTCTTTGTCTGTCGACGTGAACGGCAACCTGTACGGCACCGATAACCAGGCAGGCAGGCCGCAAATGCTTTCACCGAAAGCAGATGCAGATCCTTCGCTCATTGTTAAACGGCCCTACATTCCGCGCTAAGTAAAGCGGCAATAAAAGAATCTCAATAGACAGATAAGCGGCTAGGAGAACTTATGTACGGAATGATCCACAAAGCGATACGCGACATGGTTAAGACCGTTCATGGTGAGCAGGCTTGGCTGTCGGTATTAAACGAATCCGGTGCATCTGATGGTGACTTCCTTTCTCTTCGCAGCTACGACGATGAAATCGCGTACAGTCTTGTCGGCGCGTGCTCAAAAATTCTCGGCGCGCCCGCCGAAGCCTGCCTCGAAGATTTTGGCCGCTTTTGGGTTCTGGTCACGGCCTCCGAACATTACAGTGACATGATGAAAAGTTACGGGCAAGACACGTTCAGCTTACTAAGCAGAATGAACGAGATGCACGAGCGCATAAGCTCCACGTTCTCTGGATACAAGCCTCCCTTCTTTACCGTAGATTCCCTCAATGAGCAGCATTGCTTGCTACACTATCGAAGCGTACGCACGGGGCTAAGCCCCTTCGTTGTCGGCTTAGTGCAAGGGCTGGGTGAGTTTTATAACGAGTCAGTAACCATAGCTCTCGATAAGACTGAGAACGAAAATGGCGGAGAATATTCTGTCTTTTCAGTGACCAGAGGCCCGGTCTCGAGCGAGTGAACACGAGATGAGCTCGAGTCTCGACCTCTGCCTTCGTCTATTCCCTTATGTGATTTGCATGGATGCGGATAGTCGCATCACTTATGTGAGCGAAAAGCTGTCTCAGCGGCTGCCTAACGATACCCTCGGTAGCACGCTCGCGGAGTGTTTCACGATACTGAACCCCGCACCGAATGCATTAGACTGTAATCAGATAACCGATCAGCATATCGGCAAGCTTTTCTTGATGCACACGCCAGACAAGAGCATGGCGCTTCGAGGGCAGGTTGTAGATGGCACGCTTCAAGAGAAGCCAGTCTACTTTTTTGTCGGCGCGCCGTGGAGTTCGTGGCTGTATGAGAATGGCAAAAGAGTTTCTCTCAGCGCCGACGAATTCCCTATTCAGGACAGTCAGCTAGAGCATCAAATGTATCTGACGACTCAGAATATGATGCGCGCAGACCTAGAAGAACTCGGAGACGAACTTAGCAAAGCACGTGTGAAAGCCGATGCAGCAAATGCCGCCAAAACAGAGTTTGTTAAACACATCAGTCATGAAATCCGCACACCACTAAACGGCGTCATCACCTCGCTCGCACTAATGGCCGACCCGCCTTCCAATGTAGCATTCGATCGCCTGCTAACTATTGCTAATACATCTGCAAAAGCACTGATGGATCTTGTAGATGACGTGCTTGATTTCGCACGTATTGAAGAAGGAGTAACCGCCAATCACCCGGTTGATTTTAATCTCAAAGAGTTCGTCCGAGATCTAGAAACATCCTTCAGCACTCGCGCTGAGGAGCGAGGTATTAAGATCCGAACCTACCTTGCAAGCGATTTACCCGACAACATCAGATGTGACAGAAAGGCTTTTCATAAAATATGCCTTAATCTAGTTAGTAACGCGATCAAATATTCGAAAAGCAAACTCGTAGAATTAAACTTCTCAACCAAGCCAGCTCTCCCAGTTGCTATCGACACTAAAGGCGCACAACTGCTTGTTTTTGAATGTGTCGACTACGGTATTGGCATTTCCGAAAAAGACCAAGCTTCGGTATTCGAGCCTTTTTGGACATCAAGCGAGGTCAGGATGGGAAATGAGCAGAGCACCGGACTTGGTCTCTCCATTACCCACGAGTTGGCGAAGGCTTTAGGGGGTGCGCTTACGCTCGAATCAGAGCTGGGCAGCGGCACAACTTTTACGTGTAGTATCCCCTACAAGCCCAGCGGAGACGCCTTTTCGACTTCTGAGGCCCTAGTCGTCAAGCCTGAGTATCCATGCCGATACCAAGGCCGAGTCTTGCTCGTAGATGACAATGATATCAACCTCGAATTAGGATCGATTTTATTGAAGCGCGCTGGCCTAGAAGTCACCGTCGCCAGCAACGGGCGCGAAGCCGTCGAGCAAGTCAGTGGCAAAGAGTTTGACCTCGTCTTTATGGACATAAGCATGCCCATCATGGGAGGTATTGAAGCGACGAAGACTATTCTCTCGACGCCGGGTAAGGCCGACACCGTGATTATCGCTCTAACAGCGAACGTTTCCAGCGATGATATCTCTCACTATAAAAACGCAGGTATGCTCGATACGCTCGTTAAACCTATTAATCAGAATGAACTGTTTAAGCTCTGCGACACCTATCTCGACCCTGAAAGCATTACTCTAGCTCAAGCAGACAAGCCAACGCCAGAGACTAACCATGGCCACGCCGATGGGCCGGCAAGCAAGAATCTTAGCCCTAGAAACGAGCTAGCTCTTCTCGACACAGACCGTCTGCAACAACTCAAAAACGACATAGGTAAGGAGAATTTCGATCGTATTGCACTGCTGTTTTTAAATGAGACACGCTCGCGCATCTCGGAACTAAACCAATTTCTTGAGTCGCAACAAATCCAAGACATCGGGAGCGCGGCTCATCGTCTCGCTAGTAGCTGCCTCGCGTTTGGGCTAGTAAAACTCGGCGACGCGCTCCGCGAAGCTGAGGCCGAGGCCAAAGAAGGAAATCTGCCAAGTTTACAGCCTGACTATCTTTTTCGATTAGCGGACGATTCACTGACAGTATTAACACAATCGCTGCGCTAACAAACTCCTGCCCCTAGCCTACTCATTCCAATTGCATCTCCACACCCGTCCGTTATAGCGGCGATACAAACTGATACCAACAAATACTGTGGGTTTGCCCCACCCCTACACTATTCTGTATCACATTGTAACCATGCCGTAACAGGGGCATAACGTGAAACGAAAGCCGAAAGTCGTCGTTATTGAAGACGATCAAGTATTCGCCAATTTATTAGAGCTTAGCCTCAGCAATAATGGCTATGACGTAGCGAGTATTGCCAGTGTCAAAGAAGCGATCGAGTTTATTCCCGCGTCGAAGGGCGTCGATCTGTTCATAGTCGACTATAATTTAGGCGACGAGAAAGGCAATGGCTTAGACCTCTGTCGCAAAATCAAAGCGTATGCCCATAAACCGGTTGTAATGCTAACGGGCGAATCATCTACAGAGACAACCGTCGCCTGCCTTTATGCTGGGGCTGATCAGTATGTCCTTAAGCCCTATGATCTCAAGGAACTTCTCGCCCGCATACACAGTGCTCTGTACAACCAACCAAAACCCTCTATGAACATGAGCAGCCACATACTGTCAGTCAATGACGTCGTTTTGGATGGTATGTCGAGAACGCTGACCTGCGGGACAACGAGTGTCAGACTGACCGAGCGCGAGCTAGCGGTCGCCGAAGTATTGTTTTCGAACCATAACACCGAGATCAAAAGAGACTTCATCTATTCGGCCGTTTATGGGCATCAAATGAAGGCCTTTAGCAGAGCTGCGGACATTCTGATCGCTCGTTTCCGAAAGAAGTTAAGAGAGATTAGCGACGATCTACTAATACTTCCCACTCGCAGTGCTGGTTACATACTCGTATCAAAAAGCAACGCACAAGCAGAAAAATAGCTCATTGAGATTCGACCTATATGCCTGCAGAAACCGCGCAATATTTCGATGAGAAGGCGTTCAGCACACTGCTCAACAGCGACGATGCCTCTCTACTTTACCCCCTGTTTGAACGCGCACTCGACTCTCTCACACGCTTTATTAAAGAGCCAATTAAAGATTACTCGCTACTCGAATTTGAGACACACACACTAAAAACAACCTGCAGACAGCTAGGCGCGAAACGCTTAGTCAACGTCCTTTCTGCGCTAGAGAAAGCCGCAGCACAAGACGACGCCGCTCGGTGCGATGCATTGAAGCGTTTGGCAAGTTCCGAATTCGCACAGGTCGAGGGCGTGCTAAAAAGTCACGCCGAAAAACTAAAACAGCAGGCCTAACCTAGCTCATAGCTCGCTTGCGTGCTATCGTTCACTCACGTAAATCCTTCCCGCAGCCAAGATTATGCAGAAAAAATTCTTGTTTTAGATGACGACTTAATTGTCACGGAAATACTGGGACAAATAGTTAAAAATCTAGGGTATTACCCGATTGTTGCGCACAATGCGTCGGTCTTAGCGTCTGCAAAAATAAGAGAGTTTGATGCTATTCTTTTAGATCTTTGGCTCTCCGACTCTTCGGCAGAGGAATCGCTAGAGATGATCGCCGAACAGGCATTTAGGGGACTAATTGTACTGATTTCTGGCCTCGATAACGAAGCACTTGAGGATGCCTGCGAGAAAGGCCGCAGCTTAGGGTTGCGTGTGAACGGCTACCTCCGAAAGCCGATCAGTGCCGAATCGCTCGAGGCGCTTCTAGCAGATCTTGATTACTAGTCAGCTGACGCGCCGTAATGGCCCCGCTATTTTTTAACCAACATATAGCCTGAGTTACGCGTCGGGATGATGATGTAATCGTCTGTCACAAGTTTTAGCTTTTTGCGAAGACGTGCGACTAGGATATCAACTGCGCGACTAAAAGGTTCCATCGCCCTACCAAATATCGCGAAATAGATATGCTCTCTCTCCATCTCGATTCCCATACTTCCTATTAGGCTTTCAGCTAGGCTGACCTCACGTTGAGTTAGCTTAGTCTCCCGCTCAGCGTAGCTCAATATCCGGCTTCGTCCCTGCAGAGTAAGAGTGAGCTTATCCTCGCTATCCTTCACTTCGAGATGAGAGACGGCGGCCCGCGCCCAACCCTTGAGTACAACATGAATTCTTGCCACTAGTTCGTCGAGCACATAGGGCTTAGTCACATACTGCTCGGCTCCGGCATAGAGGCAAGCGACGGTAGTTTCTACATCGTCTTCACCAGTGAGCATAATAACCGGGTAAGAGCCTTTCGATTTAATGCGACGACACAAATCCAAACCGTTGATGCCGGTTTTATCTAAGTGAAAGTCAATAATAAAGAGATCTACTGGACTGTCGTTTAGCGAGCTAAGAGATTTCAGAAACGCGTCTACGGTATCAAATCGCTTGGTCGTAAAGGCGTTCTTCTGCAGCCCCGCGCAAAGAATTTCGCCAAACACTGTGTCGTCATCTACTACTACAATGTGCTTCTTCACGATAACCTTTGATATATTGCAAACGGTGATACAGGATGATACCTACCCTGCGTATTTTTTCAAATCATTCTCTACGGAAAACTCGCATAAAAAAGCCCCCTACGACTGGTCGTAGAGGGCTTTGCATACCAGCTTAAAAATCAGAGCCCTGGGGCGATCCCTGCATAGCCTGCGTTCCACCAAAGGTGAACCAGAATACTCAGCACATAGCCTAACGCAATGACCGGCGTCCATTTTAGATGGCTAAAGAAAGTGTACTTCCCTCTCGCCTGCCCCATAAGAGCGACACCCGCCGCGGAGCCAATCGAGAGCAAACTACCCCCAACACCAGCCGTTAGCGTCACCAGCAACCACTGTAACTCATCCATAACAGGGTTCATCTGAAGAATAGCCACCATCACCGGAATGTTATCGACGATAGCACTCAACACACCAACTAAGCTATTGGCAAGCGTTGGACCCAATCCGTCGTACATCCACTCACTAGCGAATGCGAGGTATCCGATAAAACCGAGTCCACCCACACACATGATAACGCCGAAGAAGAACAGCAGCGTATCCCATTCGGCCCGTGCAACCTGCTTAAAGCTGTCGAACGCGCCGATATCGCCTACCTGACCATATTCAGCATCATCGTTAGGATGAGGCTTATGCGTCATTTTCAAGTAGTAGCCAAATATCTTAAGCAATGCGAGTCCTGTCATCATGCCCAAGAATGGAGGCAAATGAAGGAAGTTATGGAAACTTACGGCGATGGCAATTGTGCACCCAAAAAGGCCAATGATTACCCATGCGCCTCGCTTAATTCGTACCGACTCCTCAGCCACCGCGGGGACTTCTTTAGACACCGCGAACTGCATCACGAACGCAGGCACAATATAGTTGACTACCGATGGCACGAACAGCGCGAAGAACGTTGCGAACGGAACAAGCCCGCTCTGCCAAACCATCAGCGTTGTGATGTCACCGAACGGCGAGAAAGCACCGCCCGCATTCGCTGCAACGACAATATTTACACAACTAACAGCAACAAATTTCGCATCGTCTTTACCAACCGCCATTACGACCGCACACATAACCAAGGCTGTTGTAAGGTTGTCGATAATCGGTGACAAGAAAAAACTTAGAAGTCCTGTTATCCAGAATAGCTGACGATAGCCAAGCCCCTTACTGACGAGATAGGTTCGAAGCCCCTCAAAAACTCGACGCTCGCTCATAGAGTTTACATAGGTCATTGCGGCGAGTAAGAACAAGAACAACTCTGCGAATTCAATCAAGAACTCCCGCACAGACTCCTCGACAATATGATCGTAGCCCTGCTGCGCGTAAACCAAGGCAATCATCGCCCAGATAATACCTGCGGCCAGAATCACCGGCTTGGATTTCGGAAGATGAGTGTATTCCTCTCCAATCACCAGAGCATAGGCAGCAATGAAGGTGAATATCGAGGCAAGTCCTACCCAACTCGACGTCAGATCTAAACGATCGTGAGAAGCCTCAGCTCCGAAGGCGAGCGGAGCGATTAAAAGAGTTAGGGGGACTAAAAAAAGGCCTAAAATGCGCATTAACATGAACCATCCTTTGTTCGCCTCATGAGCGAAACTTGTTTTTATAGAATGCTAAAAGTAGGTCGATTCGAGCGAATTGGCAAGCAATAAGTCGTTACAATTGTGAAACATCTGCCGTTAGACAAGAACAATGAATCCGAGTAATGTGCCGCCCTAGGGAAAATAAATAGAAACTAAAGCGAAACCAAAAAATAGGAGCAGTTTGTGGAATTAAAAGCCCAGGCTCTATTCCCAAGTGTTGTATGGAGCACTCTATTTGATGACCACGCAACACTCAACAAAGAGCTACTCGCTCGCGCCTATGAACTCCGTGATAAAGATCCAAGAGGAGTTAGTAGAACTAACATTGCTGGGTGGCAGAGCAATAACACCATTCAGCAGCTACCTGAATTCGCGTTGATTAATCGCCGCATACTGCAGGCTTGCGAACGCATTGCCGAATCTCAATACTTTATTCCGGGACTCACTTTTGATCATCAAGCTTGGGTAAACATAAGTCCGCCAGGCGCGTCGAATCAGATCCACTACCACGCAAACTGCTATTTCAGCGGCGTTTACTATATTAGTCTTGACGCCCCGAAATGCGGCAGTCTATTTTTCCGCGATCCGCGCACTGCATCCAGGATGATGCCCTTCCCAGCGACGAAACAAACCCCCTTCACCGCAAGCGAAGTTAGAATGCCCCCCGAACCGGGCCGACTCTATATCTTCCCTGGCTGGTTAGAACACGGCGTCGAAGTCAATCAAAGTGACTCTGACCGTGTAGGCATTAGCTTCAATGTAGTCGCGCGACCCTGAAAAACCACCCCGCAGAGCTGTTTAGGCGCCCCCTTTCAGCGACCCATAAAAAAACCCCGCACTCATCGAGTACGGGGTTCTTCTAAATATAATGCCTGACAATGACCTACTCTCACATGGG
>JAFMKB010000023.1 GCA_017853205.1 Gammaproteobacteria bacterium | reverse complement strand
CAAGTAGAGCTTTGCGATTCCTCGATTTCAACGCTTTTTACTAGTCTATAACTTAGATTGCGATTGGTTTGATTCTCTCGAGTAAGCACTCTGCATTACTCGCGTTCCTCGCAAACAATATGACTCGAGAAGCTAGAGGGATTTCTTGTGTTCGATTTTCACGTTAACTCTAAAATACTTTTACTTGGCGGCACGCTATTGGGCGGGATTGCTCTACAGCAACTGTCGCTAGCACAGGAAAGTGAGCTTCAAGAACGCGGTGTTGAGGCGAAGAGCTTCCGTGCAGTGAAAGTCGCTAGTGCGCCGGTGCTCGATGGTAAGCTCGATGATGAAGTCTGGCAGCAAGCTGAACGGATCACAGATTTCCATCAAAGTCGTCCGGGCGATCACGCGGAGCCTTCGGAAGAGACAGAGCTTTATGTCGTTTACACAGAAGACGCGCTCTACGTGGCGGCGCGCATGTACGACAGCAATCCGGAGTTAATCTCTGCACCGACTATTCGTCACGGGCAGGGACTGCCTTTCGATGATCGTCTCGTCATTATCTTAGATCCGTTTAATCAAGGCCGCGCGGGTTATCGCTTTGAGACAAACTTGAATGGCGTGCGTCATGACTCGCTTTATGAGACGCCGACGTCGTTTCGCTTGGACTGGAATACCATCTGGGAGACCGCGACGAGTATCGACGGCAAGAGTTGGGTGGCGGAAGTTGAAATCCCCTTTAAATCATTGCCCTTCGATCCACGCCTCGATACTTGGGGTTTTAATTTCGGCCGTGGGATTCGTCGCCGCAACGAAGAGATGTCATGGGTCTCTTTAGACCGAACTTATAATCCGACAATCATGGGCGAAATGAGCGGTCTAGAAGGCATGAATCAGGGACTAGGCCTAGACATCGTGCCATCCTTCATCGGCCTGAGGCAGCGTAGTTTTTCGCCTCGCGCCTCGGATAACTCGCTTCAACCCTCACTCGACGCGTTCTATCGATTAACTCCATCTTTGAATGCGGCGCTCACGGTAAACACCGATTTCTCCGCGGTTGAGGTTGATAATCGACAGGTAAATCTGACACGTTTTAATTTATTTTTCCCCGAGAAGCGCGATTTCTTTCTTAATGACTCTGACCTTTTTCAATTCGGCGATATCAGTCGCATGGCAGCAGGTAACAACGCCACGGGTGGAGCAGGTCGCGAAAATGCGCGTCCCTATTTCTCTCGTAAATTAGGCTTGGCGGCCGATGGCTCCCCCGTGGACATAGAATACGGAGGGCGAATAAGTGGTCGCGTGGGTCGCTTTAACATCGGGACGTTGGCGATTCGTCAAGGCGAAGCAGAGAATATTGCAGCGGCGGATATGTTAGTTACTCGAATCTCAGCGAACGTGCTCGAAGATTCACGGATCGGCTTCATTTACACAAACGGCGATCCGACGTCGAACGTAGATAACTCCGTCATGGGCGCAGATTTCATGTACGTGAACAATGATCTCGGTGCAGGACGTCGTTTGCAGAGTAATGTGTTCTTCCAACAGTCTGACACGCCTGGATTATTAGGTGATGACGCGTCTTATGGTTTCGGTATAGCACTGCCAGCTAGTGAAGGACTGCGCACGCGGGTAGGCTATAAGGTGGTTGAAGATAATTTCAATCCAGCGATGGGCTTTGTTAATCGTACAAATATTGAAGACATCACCGCGGACTTGGGTTACACCTATTTTTTCGAGAACGGTCTCATTCAAACTGCATTTACTGGCATAGATCTGCAGAGAGTGAACGTACTCGACGACGGTTTGCAAAGTGAAGTTGTCGCCTTCCGCCTGCTAGAACTCGAGTCGAATACGCGTGACAGCGTCCGCTTGTCTTACGTCACCAATAAAGAAGTCGTGCGTGCGCCGTTCCGAATTTATCGTGATCCGAGCCGGGAGGTTGTGATTCAGCCAGGCTCCTATGAGTTCAATGAGCAAGAATTCGGCATTTCCAGCGGCGGTCAAAGAAAATTTTCTGGTAGTTTCAGTTACAGAACGGGAGATTTTTATAACGGCACTCGCAATAACGTAAACGCGAGCTTTACTTGGAATCAGTCACGTTACTTCACAGCCACGATCCTCAGCGACTGGAATGATATCGTGCTCCCGCAGGGTAGTTTTATCACGCGGCTGACGAGCGCGAATTCGCAAATAGCCTTCTCGCCAACTTTGTATTGGATAAGCCTCGTCCAATATGACAATCTTTCAGAAGAGATCGGTATCAATACGCGATTGCAGTGGATCCCGAAGGCAGGTCAAGAGGCATTTATTGTCTTGAACCACAACATGCAGGATTGGGATCGTGATAACACTTTTCACTCCGCCCGTTCGGATCTGAGCATTAAGTTCCGGTATACCTTTAGATTCTGATCGGAGAATCGATTTGGAATTATGTTCCCATCGATTAATCTCCCCGATGAAGTGCGGATCGCCGGTTTAGCCTCGCGCTATCCGAGGCTCCAAAATTAAGCTGCACTTCGTAACCGTTTTATCCCTTCGTTATAAACCGAATGAGGGGCGCAGTTTCGTCCCAACACTGCTCCCAAGGAACGCCGCCACAAACCAGAGCCAGCCGTGTAGGCTGGTTGATGCAATCCCGCCAAAGTAAGCGCCAATATTGCATCCGAAGGCGATGCGCGCGCCGTAACCTAGCAAAATGCCGCCTAATACAGCAGCTAAAAAAGAGCGTAAGGGCAATTTGAAGCTAGGTGCGAATTTTCCTGCGAGACCCGCGGCGAGGAGTGCACCACCGATTATGCCGAAGTTCATGACCGACGTAACGTCTGCGAACACGCTACTCTCTAATGCCGCTGCAGAACCTGGTCTTGCCCAGAACGCCCATTGAGAGACATCGAAACCAAGTGTCGTAACTATCTTGGCACCCCACAGCGCGAATGCTGAGGTCACACCCCAAGGGCGTCCGGCAAGAAGTAGTGTAGCGACATTGACGGCAGCGAGAGCGAGTGCGCCGGCAATCAGCGGCCAAGGACCACGAAAAAATGAGTAACCGGGCGAGGTATTAGACGCCATCGTTGTGGCAGCAGCGCGTCTCACCTCATAGGCTTTAGAGGCCAGCCAGACAGCAGCAAAGAGTGCGAAACTAACAACTATGCCTCCTACTACGCCAAATTTTTGCGATAACGCGACGGGCGCGAAACCCGGAGCATCCTGCCAGAGGTCCCATTGCCAGCTGCCGAGCAGGGACCCTGCGATAAAGGCGGCTAGGGTTACAACCATGCGCATATTGCCACCGCCAGCGGTAAAGAGGGTACCAGATGCACAGCCGCCGCCTAGCTGCATGCCAATTCCAAAAATAAAAGCGCCAATAACGACCGCGATGTTGAGAGGAGCCACACTGCCTCTAAGGCTGATGCCGCCGAATTCACCCAAAGCGATTAACGGCGTGAAGATAAAAACGGTTAGCGCGAGCATGATCATTTGCGCTCTGAGACCTGCGCCGTTGCCGGTGTTCACGACCTCACGCCAAGCCGCAGTGAACCCGAACGAGGCATGATAAAGAATCGTTCCGGCCGCTAAGCCTACCAAGAAGAGTGCGCTTTGACGCCAATCAAAACTGGCGGCGAGATAAAGTGCGAATAGTGAAGAAAAACCCAGTGCGGCAATAACCACGCCTCGATTACTCTGTCGTGCGGGAGACATTGAGATAGTCATAGTGACCTTTCGATAGAATTTTTTAGAAATAATAATGCTTTTGATCAATAATATATCTACTTTTTTACTTCCCCTCCGCTCCACCAAATAACAATGCACTACTGCGTGCGCGGTTGGACAAGATCTTTAACCATCACGCCTTCGCAAACGGGATAAATTGCGCCCTGATTAATTGCCTCTAAACCGGCCTAGGAATTCTTATGGAATCGCTCCTCATCTCTTGCGGGGTCGTCGCCCTTGCTGAAATTGGAGATAAAACCCAGCTTCTCGCTTTGATCCTTGCTGCGCGCTTTAAAAAGCCGACGCCGATTATTCTTGGCATCCTTGCTGCTACGATTGCCAATCACGGCCTCGCCGGCGCCGTTGGTGCATGGATCTCAGCGACGGTCAGCCCAGACATACTGCGCTGGATCTTGAGCCTATCCTTTATCGGGATGGCTATCTGGACGATGATTCCCGACAAGATTGAGGAAGAGGAAACACAGATAGCGACGAAGTTCGGCGTCTTTAGCGCAACGTTGATTACCTTCTTTCTCGCCGAAATGGGCGACAAAACTCAGGTAGCGACAGTTGCTTTAGCTGCCCACTACGCAGTACCGTTGCTGGTGGTCCTTGGCACTACCCTCGGGATGTTGATTGCAGACGTGCCTGCTGTATTCGTTGGCGATAAGCTTGCCAATAAGATCCCAATGAGAGTGGTGCATTCGATCGCTGCAGCGATATTTGCAATCCTAGGTCTCGCGACATTAATTGGAGCCGGATCAACGCTTGGATTTTAAGACAACTGAAACCTGTACCAACACACTGCCACCTCTTCGGAGTGGCTTTCCACACATAGACCTATTTTGAGTGCTGAGTCGAATGCTTAGTTATCGCCATGGTTACCACGCAGGGGGCTTCGCTGACCTGCTTAAGCACGCTGTCTTATCACTTGTTATTGAGTATCTTAAGCGTAAGCCGGCGCCAATCCGCTACATTGATACCCATGCAGGTGGAGGGCTTTATGATATTGGCGGTGAAATGGCGGCTAAGACTGGAGAGTTCGCAAAGGGTGTAGGTAGCCTTGCATTCGATGATTTTCCTGCTCCATTGCAAGTCTACAGCAGACTAATCGAATCCTATTTGTCGCAGGAACGCTATCCGGGGTCACCGCTTATCGCTGCTGATCTTCTTCGACCCCAAGACGAACTAAAGCTCTTCGAACTGCACACCACTGAAGCTCCTCGTTTAGAAGCGCTTTTCGCAAAAGACAGACGTGTTCGCGTGTCATCAACTGATGGTTTTCAAGGTCTCGCCCCCTTGCTTCCAGTGCAGCACGCTCGGGCATTGGCGCTTATCGACCCCCCCTATGAACTTAGATCAGACTACACTGATGCTGCCGCCAGTCTGAAAGCGGCCTACCTCAGAATGAATAATGGGGTGTTCGCCCTTTGGTATCCCATACTCGATGGCGCGCCACATCTCTCGATGCTCAATTCAGTTAAGGCGTTCGTCGACTCCAAACTTTGGCAATTCGAGCTCGCCGTTAGCGATGAATCCGTTCGCGGAAAAATGTCCTCGACCGGAATGCTAGTGATTAATCCACCATGGACACTCGCAACTGATTTAACGGAAGCCTTTAAGACAATTACCCAGAAGCTCCCCTTTAAAAGCGTGAAATTTAGCGCAGTATGCGTGCTGGAATAGTGCTGAATTTTTAATGTTAAACTTCATGAATTAAGGCAATGGAAGAAGCCTACCCTCGTGGATCGTACCCCATATCTCTATGTCCTCAATCTTCTCCGGAGGCGCTGTCAGTGGATTCTCAGCGAGAATCGTGAAATTGGCGAGCTTGCCAGGGACTATTGAACCAACCTCGTCTTCCATTCTTAATGAGTAAGCAGCATCAATAGTGACAGCACGCAGTGCACGCTCTGCACTAATTCGCTGCGCTGGGCCAACTAAATTTCCGCTGACAGAAATTCTATTCACCGCATTAGACATAAGCCTTAATGGTTGGCCAGAGGCCATCGGTGTATCGGAGTGCAAGGATAGAGAGACATCAGCTCGCACCAAATCCCCGAGCCTAACCATTTCTTGTGAACGCGCGGGGCCAATACCTTCTTCGCTATAGCGGTCAGCCAGTACAATGGGGTAGAACGGATTGGCGCTTACGATTGCGCCCAATGCTGCGAGACGTTCAACTTGATCAGGCCGCGAAAAACCAAAATGCACAATTACTGTACGGTGATCAGCACGAGGACTACGCTCAATATTGGCTTCTAAATTATCAAGAACCATGTCTAGTCCTGCATCACCATTCTGGTGAACATGAATCTGGTACCCTGCATCCCAATAGATGCGAAAAGCTTTGGCAAAAACGTCGGGCTCCATTAGCCACTCGCCGCGATGTCCATCTAGATATCCCTCGCTCATCTGCATCAGTTGACTAAACATCGCGCCATCGGAAAATAGTTTTACCTGCCCAGGGATAAACTCAGTCATTCCCTGCGCAGACAGATATAACTTTTCGATTTCGGCGACCACTCGATCTTCAGGATAAGCACTCACAAATGAACGCCCATCCGCTATGTAATACATTCGAAACGGCGTTTCCGCATCGCCAAAGACCTGATTCTGCGCTGCGATCAGAGCGGGCGAGACGATCCCTCCAGGCTCTGCTATCAGCGTACTTCCGGCTGCATGCCAGTAAGCTTTTAACTTATGCAGGGCTGGTAAGTATCTGCTCGCACGAAAAAGATCTGCAAACACGACAGGTACGATAAGGCTCTGTCCCTGCTCCCAAAAATGCCCATCTGCAAGATTGATCTGTGCGCGTACTGATTCTGGAGCGCCGTTAATCATGGCTTCGTCTATGCCGAAATACTCAAGTGCGGCAGTATTGTGGATTTGTTCATGTAGGGATCGCTGCATCACCACGATCGGAATGGTACTGCTTATTTCATCCAAGTCAGCTCGCGTGAGCTCACCATGAAACAGTTGGTGAAACCCCCATGTGTAAAGAACCTCAGTGGCATCAGAGTGATCACGCACAATATTTTTGAGACGTTGCCGGTAATCAGCCTCATCTATTGCACGTCGAATTGTCTTTCCGGGTAAAACCCAGTCTTCGATAGACAGAATTTCAGTCATGAATAAAAGACTCGCGAGCCACGCATGTTCGTGTTGATTGATAAGCCCAGGAACAAGTACCAAATCTGCAAAGCGGGAATCGACTGTTAGCGCGTTATCAGAGAAAGAGCTTTTTATCTCTTCAAGAGAACCCGTTGCGATTATTCTGTTTTGTTCAACTGCAACAGCTTGGACTACCGGACGATTCGGATCGAGAGTCACTATTTCACGGGCTGTGTATACAACGATAGAAGACTCATCCTGAGCGAAACAAGTCGTTGAAAACAAGACGCACAGCACAAGATTTCTTATTCTGAGATTAAATTTCATTTTCTGAATCCACTTAACTAAGCTATGCGCCCTTTCGGCTTATTTGACTCATACTCAATTAACCAAGAGTCACCCGCGACTATAATGAAACTATCGCGATGGACACTTTACTTGAGTTGGTAGCTATTTAGCGCGGGCCCACTATTACCTGCCGCTGGAAATCAAGTCCTTCTACGCCAACGCGCACAACATCACCAGGCTGAAGATACTGCGGTGGCACCATTCCATCACCGACGCCCGCAGGCGTTCCCGTGAATATTAGATCACCAGGGTAGAGTGTCATAAATTGACTCAAGTGACTCACGATCTCCTTGACGCCGAAAACCATATCGGTGGTGTTTCCCTGCTGACGCATTTCACCGTTAACCTCAGACCATATTGACAGGTTCTGCACATCGTCGATGTGGTCTCGAGTCACCAGATAGGGGCCCACTGGTGCGAAGGTATCTGCACTCTTACCCTTGGTAAACTGTCCGCCTCGCTCGCGCTGAAAGGCCCGCTCGGACACATCATGCCCAACGGTATAACCGGCTATATAGTCGAATACTTCCTCCTCGGTGAGGTATTGCGCACGGCGACCAATAACAACAACTAGTTCTGATTCGTAGTCAAGTTTAAGGGCATTACGGGGCTGTATAACGTTGTCGAAAGGGCCGGTTAAAGCAGAGGTAGCTTTCATAAAAACCAAGGGCTCCGAGGGCAATTCGACCGCCATTTCCGCAGCATGATTTACGTAATTAAATCCGATCGCAATAATTTTACCCGTGCCCGTTACCGGCACGCCGATTCGCGGATTGCCCTGCACCAGCGGGAGTTCAGCAAGAGGAATCTGCGCGATCTGTTCCAATGCAGCATCTGAGAGTGTCGCCGGCCCGATGTCATCAATATGCGACGAGAGATCGCGAATCCGGCCCTGCGAATCGATCAGCGCCGGCTTTTCTTCGCCCGCCGGCCCGTAGCGCAGCAGCTTTAATTCCGCAGCACTGAGAATGCCGCTAAACATAAGTAGTACAGAAGTCGCTGCTACTGCCGCGAGGTTTTTTATAGACATAGTAAACTCCATTGCTTATTTTTCTTCTCGACAATTTCAATTCCCACTGCAACGACGAGAGACTCTATATTGCTCGATTAATCTATTTAGTTGTCTAGATCATGTCTGAGATATGGCACCTCAATCCTGCTTTAATCGTCTACTAATCGCGTTTCGATCTAGCTCTTTACCCAGCAAGAAGACAGCGTGGATATCTTGCGTGGCGCGAATATTGATCAGCGGACTTGAATTTAACAAGAGAAAATCTGCGCGTCTTCCCTTCTCTAGTAGACCACGATCATTAAGGCCGAGTTGTGATGCAGCTTTATAAGTTGCGGCTTCGATTGCTTGCTCTGGCGACATTCCTAAGGCAACAAATATCTCCAACTCCTTATGCCCGCTGTAGCCAAAAAAATGATCTGGAAGTGCCCCAGCATCAGTTCCCAATATAATTGGAACACCGCGCGCTATAGCAGACACAAAACTTCTTCTTATCGATGGGTCGAGATTTGAAATCAATTGGTCTAATTGCCCCTGAATCGAGTCATATGAATTAGAGGCAGTCATCGTGTTGTCAGTCGTAGGAAATATTCTGCTTTCGAGCCGAGATAAAGTTGCGGCGGGCAACGTCTCAATTAACAGTGGGTCTTCAGCGATAGTCATATTGCGGAGCAAAGAGAGCCCCAGATTCGGAATAACGAAAGTATTTGATTCGGCTAGCGAAAGACTCAATTCCTCTCCTATCTCATCCTCGAACCTTCCATGTAAAAATCCCGCAACACCTGCTTTCGCTAGCCTGGCAGTGTCGTCTGAGTCTTGTTGATGCGCTACTACCTTAATCCCATTCTTAATAGCCTGGTCAACTAACTCGGTGTAAAGAGGTTGAGCTAATTTCGGCTGCGTACCTGCTCGATCGTCTACCCATATTTTAATGATAGCGCCTCGTTTGGGTTCGACTGCTTTTATCAACGTTTGAATATCAGACGGCTGGTCCAAGCCAAAGAGTATTTTTGTCCCTTGCTCTGCTTCAACGCTACGAATCTCGTTCAGGAACGTGTTATTTGGGCCGAAGCCTTTTGGGGCTACACCATAAGCAGCGAGAGGGGTTGCTAAAGATAGCGACTCAACGTCGATAGTGGCTCGAAGTTCGTCTATTAACGCAACAGGATCACTGCCTGCTGAAAACACAGTTGAGAAACCGTAGTAAGCATACTGCGAGAGGTTATCGCGTAAATTAGCGTCGTTGTAATTTTGCGCGCCCCAGCTATCTACAGACTGATACCCTAAATGTGCATGCGCATCGATTAGGGCGGGTATAATTGTTTTGCCTTTTAGTTGCCGTTGCTCAGCTTCAGGTGGTAACTCCGCCTCTGTTTGAACAATTTCTACAACGTAGCCTTCTTTAATCAAAAGCCATTCGCCAGACTCATAAAGCTTCTCGCCAGAGAAAATTCGGTCTGGCTGGAGAGCCATTAATGCCGATTGTGCATTAGCAAGCGCAGGCAAGAGCATAAAAACCGGTAGCCAGAGATGAGTTATACGCATAATGTTAATGAGTCCTTTTAAGTAAAATTGCCAGTAACTTACTTAGCAGTCGAATCCCTTAACGAAGGATGCCAAATTTTGTCCCAACTCTTCACACGGATAACCGCCTTCTTGGATGATCACTGACGGCATCTCAAGCCTCTTTGCGATCATATTTCCTATTTCATAAAAACCTTTTGTCGTGATCGACAGACCTGCAATAGGATCTCCCTCAAAACCATCAAGCCCCAAAGCAATAACAAGCGCATCAGGTGAAAACGCTTCAACTTCCCCTATTGCCTTATCTAATGATTCTAGATATGCCTCATCTCCCGTGCCGCGTGGCAGAGGAAAATTCTTGTTAAAACCAACGCCATCCCCTTCCCCATCCTCGTCCGCATAACCCCAAAAAAATGGATAGAAGCGTTCGGGGTGTGCATGAAGAGAAACGGTGAGCACATCAGCTCGATCGTAGAAACACATTTGCGTCCCGTTACCATGATGCAAGTCGACATCGAGCACTGCGACCCGCGCAAATTTTGTGCGCAGATGCTCTGCTGCAATCGCAGTGTTATTCAAATAACAGAATCCACCTGCAACTTCTGGCCCCGCATGATGGCCGGGTGGGCGGCATAGAGCATAACAAGACGCCTCACCGGCAATGACCAGTTCTGCCGCATGAACAGCGCTCCAAGCGCTCCAGACACAACTGTTCCATGTATCACTTGTGATCGGACAAGACGCGTCGAGCATATGAAATCCGGCCTGCGCAACGACCGATTTAGGATAGCCGCCACTACGAGTGTCGGGATGGATATTTGGCGTCACCTCATCAGCAGCGTTTGGAATACGCTGCCAGCGCTCTGCTACAGTTTCAAGGAACGTAAGATAGCGCTCTGGGTGAATGCGCAACAAATGTTCACGCGTGTAAGCCGGCGGCGATTCTACGGTTAACCCTGCAGCTCGCACGCCATCGAGAAGCATGCCGATCCGTTCTGGTGACTCAGGATTTTTCTGAAGCACGCCGTTGACTAAATAATTCTTTGGGTAATGGTTTTCCTGAGCACTGCTATAAATACATTTCATCGCGAAGTTCCATGGTAATTGGGTGAAGACTTTAAAACGTCAGCAAATTGCTTCAGGCTTATATCGAGTAACCCCAGTATGTCACTAATCTGTTGTGGAGTTACGCTGAGGGGAGGACAAACCAGAAAATGATCACCCTCTACCCCTCCTCGCGTTCGTCGTGAGTAAATGATGAGACCATTCTCGTAGGCGATATCAACCAGCGATAAGTGTGCATTAAGTGCCCTGGGTAAAGGAACCATGGTCTCTCGATCAGATACTAACTCGAATGCTTGCAGTAATCCTTTTCCGCGAACATCACCGATGAAAGCGTATTTAGTCATGAGCTTTTCGAGCCCTGCTTTGAGTTCGATGCCGCGCTGCTCACAGTTATTCACAAGATCGAGTGAGTCGAGCTCATTCAGTACGGCTAACCCCGCGGCACAAGAAAGTGGATTTCCTGCGCTCGTAAAACCATGCATAAACCCGCCATTCGCAAGCACTGGATCAACCAAACGATTACTCGCAAGCATCGCTCCGAGTGGCGAATACCCTGCCGCAAGCCCCTTGGATAAGGCGATCATATCTGGTTCGAGTTGCCAGTGTTCTGCTGCGAGAAATTTACCGGTCCGACCGATGCCGGTCATTACTTCATCGAGTATTAATAGAATGCCAAATTCTCGGCAGATTTCTTGAATACGCCGATGAAAAGTGGAGGGTGCAACGAGCGCCCCCGTTGATGCGCCCCCAACGGGTTCATAAACAAAGGCAAGCACAGACTCGGCGCCTTGCTTAAGAATCTCCTCACGCAGATTTTCTGCATAACGTAGGCCGAGAGTGTCATCATTTTCCTCTGCATAAATTTCTCTTTCAAGGTAACAACGCGGCGCCGGAATCTTTGGCATTGCTCGCATCATCGCATCAAACGGCTCACTGAGTGGAGTGTAGCCAGTGATACTAAGCGCACCGAAAGTACAACCATGATACGAGGGGAAACAGGAAATCACTTTATGGCGGTCGATCTGTCCTGTCGCTAAAGCCCACTGCCGCCCAAGTTTTATACAGCTCTCAACAGCCTCGGAGCCGCCTGAAACAAAGAAAACTTTTTCTAGACCCGCCGGGCTCCGAGCAACGAGCTCTTCGGCAAGTTTTTCTGCAGGCTCATTTTCAAAATGCAGACGATAGGCGAAAGTGCCCTTTTCCATCTGCGAGGCCATTGCGGCTAATACGCGCGGGTTAGAGTGGCCAATATTCGAGACCATCGCACCGCTGCTACCATCGATATAGCGCTTGCCATTGATGTCCCACAAATAAATACCTTTGCTACGCGAAAAAAGCGGCCTATGGAGTTCTGATTGATAGAATAACGCCGAGCTTTTTATTGCAGGTCTAGCTTCATGCGACATTTACATCCCCTTCTTGTTAGACTTGGTCGAGCATAGATAAGAGGCTAACTCAATAACAATTCTGATACAGCCCCTTTGCAGCGAATCGCCTGCTCTCCTTGAAGAGTTGTCGGCAGTGAATTGATGAGAAACATCCGCCAGCTGAAAAGAAGAAAACTATGACAGCATTGCATGGCTTAGATCTACTCGCGATGGGAATTTATTTCATTGTCTTAATTGGAATCGGCCTCAGAGTCGCGCGTTCAGAAAAAGAAGGCGGTGACAGCGAATCGTTTTTGGCCGCCGATCGCAACATGAACCTTGTGCAGACGACAGCTTCCACTGCCGCAACAGATATAGGAGGAGGCTTTAGCATCGCGATGGGCGGGCTTGGCTTTACACTCGGGATAGCCGGCTCATGGTTTATCGCGATCTCAGGTTTAAGCATCATCATCGTTTCTTTCTTCATGGTTCCAAAAGTTAAACGCTGGGCAGATGCCGTAAAAGGTTTGACAACTGGGGATTTGTTTGAGGCACGCTTCGATCGGCGCACAGGAACCATCGCTGCGATTGTGATCGGTCTTGCATGGTTTACATTTGTCGGCGGTCAGATTATCGCCGGCGCAAAACTTGTGCAGGTCACCATGGATGTCGACCTAACCCTCGCCGTCATCGCATCTGGTGCGGTAGTGCTGGCCTACACCGCGATGGGCGGGCTCAAAGCCGTCATATTCACCGATGTGTTTCAGATGGTGATCCTCATGATAGGGATCGTATTTATCGCAGTGCCGATAGGTCTCGTTGAAGTGGGAGGCTGGGAGGGTATCGTCAGGCACTTTGAGTCCAATCCCGAGACTGCCTCCATGGTCGAGTGGGGTGCCGCAGGCTGGGGAACGATCGCTGAGTGGTTCTTTGCCGTATTTCCTGTTTGGTTTATTTCAATAGCTGGAATGCAGCGTATCATCGCAGCTCGCGACGAAAAAACGGCACGCCGAAGCTTTCTACTCACGGGCGTGCCTATCGAGTGGCCGCTTTTTGCGATTGGCAGTACGTTAATCGGCATGATTGCACGGATGTTATTGCCAGAAATTACAGATCCCGAGATGGCAACGCCAATGATCATTTTGGAGTTATTGCCAGCAGGAATTGCAGGTATCGTAATCGCAGCGTATGTTGCAGCAGTAATGTCCTCTGCCGATTCGATGCTAATGGGTCCGGTTGTAATTTTTGTTAACGATATCTATCGAAAAAGACTCAAACCAGGGGCAAGTGACGTTGAACTTGTTCGAGTCGCGCGCATTGCAGTTGTCGTATTAGGCGTACTTGCGATCGGGCTAGCTTATCGAGTGCCTAACGTATTGGAACTAATTCTTTACGCATACACGTTCGGTGCGGCAGGGCTATTTTTCCCGATGCTTGGGCTGTTGTTTTGGCCACGGACTACGGCGAAGGGGGCATACTGGAGTATGCTTTGCGGAGGAGGTTCCGCAGTAATTTGGTCGTTAACTGGAGAGCCATTTGACCTAGCTTCATCCTACATGGGCTGGCTCGTAGGCCTTCCGGTAATGGTTGTCGTGTCACTGCTTACCGAGCACAGCCCTGATGAAAATAGGACGCTATTTTACTCAGATTAACAACAACTAACGCGAAAACAGCTTTTCGCGTGTCGCGAAATCGAGTGTCTTCTCCAACGCTGCACCGAACATTGAGACCATCTCATCCACCTGTGCATTGCTGATGATAAGCGGCGGACAGAAAGCGAGACTATTGCCTGCGACCGCTCGAATCAAAAGCCCTTGCTCTTGGCAGAACTGTTTAGCCATCGCACCTACTCTTCCGTCACTAAAACTTGTGCGCATGCGTTTGTCTTTCATGAGCTCGACTGCTGCGATTAGGCCAGTGCCGCGCACCTCGCCGACCAACGGGTGTTCACTGAATTCTCTCAGTCTGGTCTGCATATAAGCCCCTACGACGGCAGCATTCTCAAACAGTCTATCTCTCTTATAAATCTCGAGTGTCTTCAGCGCCGCCGCACAGGCAACAGGATGCCCTGTGTAAGTGTAACCGTGCCCAAAAATCCCTATCTGCTCGCTCGGGTCACGCATTGCCTCGTGCATAAACCCGGGAATTATGCTCGCACTAATTGGTATATACGCTGATGACAGCTGCTTGGCGAGGCTCATCAGATCTGGCTTGACCTCCATGGTTGTGCAACCAAAGTCGTTACCTGTCCGCCCAAATCCACATATCACTTCGTCAGCCCAAAATAAGATATTGTACTTCTCTAAAACTTTTTTTAGCGCAGGAAAGTAACCGCCTGGAGGCACCATCACGCCTGCTGCACCACCGACGGGTTCAGCTATGAAAGCGGCTATAGTCTCCTCACCTTCTCGCAAAATCAGGGCTTCGACATCGTCAACCAACCTCGTTACGAATTCTGACTCAGATTCGCCATTCATCTGTCCATGATAATAATGAGGCGTAGCTGTACGGATTATACCCAGAGCCTCGGTAGGAAGATCAAAATGCGTATGCATCGCAGGAAGGCCAGTTAACGCAGCGGCGGCGACAGTAACGCCGTGATAAGACTTCTCAAACGCAATAATTTTTTTCTTCTGCGGCTTCCCAATGACGTTAAAATAATAACGCAGCATTTTCACGTGCGAGTCGTTAGCTTCACTTCCTGAATTTGCGAAAAAAATACGCGCATCGTCTACCGGAACCATCGATGCCAACTCATCGGCGAGGTCTATTGCGCGTTGATGAGTTCGGCCTCCGAATAACTGGCTATAAGGGAGAGTTTTGAGCTGCTGGTTTATCGCGTCGATAAGTTCTTCGTTGCCATAACCTAGAGACGCGCACCAAAGTCCAGAGAGTCCCTCGAGGTATCTGTTACCCTCTTCATCATACACATAAATACCATCGCCTCGGCAGATTCTCAGCTGCTCGATCTGATTAAGGTTAGTCGTTGGATAAATAATTGCGCTCATAGGTCTCGTAACCACCTAGCGGCTTTTAATGCCGAATATTGAGATCAGGAAATATTAAGCGCCAGCACTAGGTCTCGCCGCCATCCGCTGATACCACTCCGCGATATGCATATAATCGGGAGACATAGGCTGACCGACACTACTGCCAAACTTAAGTATGCAATAAAGAAAGACATCGGCGAACGTTAGCCTCTCGCCAACGATGAATCGGCGACCATCAGCCATCTGCTGGTCAAGCCATAAAAGCCTATCTTGAGCGACACGCTTCAATCCTTCGGCTGCCTCTGGAATTGTAATCATGCGGTCTTGAAAAATTGATAAGCCTTCAGAGTAGCGAAAGCCATTCAACATTGGCTCACAAATCGACAAATCGAGTCGTCTTGCCCACATGCGAGTTTGCGCGCGCTCGATAGGTGAGTCACCAAAAAGAGTGGTCGCGCTGAGTTCATCTAGGTACTCACAGATTGCTGTGACCTCGGCAAGAATCTCTCCGCTTTCAAGTTCTAACGCTGGCAATTGTCCTGCTGGATTGCGGGCAAGAAAGGCAGGCTCTCGGTTCTCCCCGGCGAGCAGATCGATGTTGATGAGCTGCAATTCTGTCCCGAGTTCTGCCGCAAACATACGCACGATGTGCGGATTGGGTCCCATAGAGTTATAAAGCTTCATAGTTTCGCGATTCCTGGTTGCTAAAACGTTAGTATCACTACACACAACCGCATGCCAAGCAAATCTGTTCTTGGATTAATTATTTCCAATCTAGCATATCCCATGCAACCATTGGTATTGTAGTGGCCGAAACACCTTCCGCGTCAGCCGCGGATAGGCTTTTTTCTCGCGCATGACGGTAAGGCTAACGATGATCCTCAATAATTGGCCCGCGCCTCTTAGATCTACACTCTTCAAACTTCTCGGAGTTAAGTGGGCCCATCGCATGCTCAATGACTTATCTACCGATAAGCCAAGCAAGCGGGAATTACTGGAACGCCTGTTTGCTCGCAACAATTTCGATATTCAGGTGACTGGCGTAGATAGCATTCCTCGCAATCGGGGCTGCCTTTTTGCCAGCAATCATCCCCATGGACTATTCGATGGCTTGGGCGCGATGTGGCTTGGATGCAAATATGGTCACGATAGCCGCGCGATTGGGCGACATTTCCTGTCGGTATTTGAACCTATTGCCGATTGGTTTCTGCTGTTAAAAGTCGACGCTAATCGTCGCGGTCAGGCTAGCAAAGAAGTGGTGAAAGAAGTGGCGAAGTTTCTCACCGCCGGTGGCAGCTTGGTTGTCACGCCCGCTGGCCGAGTAGGCGTGTCGCGACCGCTATGGAGGCCCGCTCAAGACCTACCATGGAAGCCGGGCGTAGTGCGCTTTAGTCACGCCTCACAGGCGCCCATTGTTCTAATCTACATAGATATTAACCATTCGGTTATGCGGCAGATTGGACAAAAATTTCACGGTGTAGTTCGAGCACTAATGCAGGTATGGGCCTATCGCTTTGGCCGTTCGCTCAAATTGCATATGCATGTGTTAGACGTCGTCTATCCAGAGCAATTGCCTGAAGGCACCCCTCAACAGCAAACGGCTTGGCTACAAGCGCGTTTCGAAGAACTTGCTGCGAAGATCTCCAGTAGTTAGCGTCCCGCTTCTGTGGCTTGGCGAGGAGTTTGACCAGCACCTCGGGCCCACGCCGTGGACAGGGCCAGGCCGCTCACTAAATGCCACACTCCCCAAAATGCGGTGATGATCATCGCCCCACCGAGTTCGGGAAAAAAGTTAAAGACGACGATGAGTCCAAGACCTGAGTTCTGTATACCAACTTCTAAGGTGACTGCTTTTACCTTGTCATCTTCAAGCCTCGCTACTCGCGCACACACATAACCAATCAGCAGCGCAAGCGCATTGTGTAAAACGACAAGAACAACGAAGTATTGCGCGTACTCAAGGAAAAGTGTGCCGTTAGCGCTGAAGGCTATGAGCACAAACGTGAGAAAAAGAAGCATCGATAGCCAACGAAATGGCTTGTCCGCTTTGCTCACGAAGGCAGGGTACCGCTGACCGGTCAAGATCCCAAGTACTAAAGGCACCACTAGCACTATTAAGATCAGCTGCATAATTTCACTTGGCGCAATTGAAATACGCGCAAGCAAGTTGCTCGTTTCGGGATTAAGTCCAGCGTAGAACGCAAAGTTTAGCGGGGTAAGAAACAATGACGCGAAAGTAGATATCCCTGTCATCGAAACAGACGTAGGCAGATCACCTCGGGAGAGCCAAGTCATGATGTTAGAAAAGCTGCCACCGGGGCAGGATGCTACTAAAATCAGGCCAAGCGCGACCGAGGCATCCACGTCGAGCACTCTCGTAAGACCGTAGGTCAGCAAAGGGAGCAGAACAAACTGACAGAGTAGTCCGATTATCACCGCCTTAGGCGATCGACTTATCACCGTGAAATCCGACCAACGCACAGAGAGTGAGGCGCCGAACATCATCAGCGCCAACAAGAGATTCAAAAGCAGAAAAGAATCGGGATTAAAATTTATCTGCAGTGCATCAAGCACGCCTCGGCCCTCCTATTGAATCTTGATTCGAACAGCCGTAGGTTTCTGTTGCCGTCTCGCTCGGATCGCGACGTTATTTTTTTGGCCTAAATGCTAAGAGAACATTGCCCGCTACTTGCCTAAACGAACCATATCCCGAGCCAACGAAAACCATTCCCGAGCCGGCTGCGATTGAGTGGCTATCGATTGAGCCCCCGTAGCCCTCGACACCGTTGACGGTGTCATAGTCTTGTACTGTGTCGTATTTAAAAATCACCTCTCCGGTTTGCGAATCGAAAACAAAAAGACGACCGTCAAGCCCTGCAGTGATTACCGCGCCGTCTACCGACAGCGGCGTTGCCGAGAAGCCAAAGAGTGACTCGCAGCGACGCAGCCGCCCGCTGCGCTGATCGTTGCACTCGGGGCTAACTTTATAAGACCAGCTTGGTTCCCCAGAGCCGAGGAAGAAACTGTACAATCCGGCTTGGCCGTTTTCGAGGATGTTCCCTGGGTCGTTAATCGTCATAAACGCGCGCTCGAAGTCGGTCGCGATGCCCCAGTGATTCCCGCCAAGCGCTGTCCCTTCACCTACACGCTGATTCCAGACAACAGCACCAGTTTCTGGGTCTAACGCCCAGAGATCTCCAGATTTTTGCCCGGCCACCAACAGTTCACGACCATCAGATTCGACAAGAATCGCAGGGCCACCGAAATCGAAATCCACAGAGTTGGTATCTGCAAGAATGATGCAGTTCGGGCCGTTAGCACTGCATGCAAAATTCCACATATCGTTCTCCAGCGCTTGGAAAACCCATTTCTCTTCGCCGGTCTCAAGGTCCAAGGCTATGATCGCGTCGCTCGTTCCTGTGGTGGGGTGTGAAGTGTTTTCGCCCGTAGTCACGATGACCTGCCCCCGCTTGGCATCGATGGTTGGCGTTGTCCAAATGGGCGCACCCGAGGGGCCGCGCTGCTTCACACCAGTGGCGCTAACCATGCCGTTGTACTCAGCACTTGGCATCGTATGGTATTCCCAGAGCTTTTCTCCATTTGCCATGCTTAGCGCAGTCACCGCACCGTGGTTCTCGCAGCACTCGTAATTGGGGTTGCCGCCGGTAATCACTCCCGAGCCTGAGAGAGGCACAATGACCTTCTCGCCAACGATCACCGGCGTTCCAGTGATCATTGCTTGATTGTCCGTAGCCTGACCACTGACAACCCAATTTGCTTCGCCCGTTTCAGCGTTGAGCGAATGAACAGAGCCGTCTTGATCGCCAAAAACCAAAGTCGCAGACCTGCCCTGACGGTCATAAGCTAGCGACGAGCGCAAACGAGTGCCCGCTTCATAAACCCATTTAGCGCAGCCGCTTTCGGCGTCTAGTGCGAACACACGCCCGGCGTCAGTCGCAGAATAAAACAACGTAGAGCCGACTATTACCGGCGCCGCGCGCATACTCGAGGTTTCAGGAAACGCGATAGACCAGGCGAGCTCCATGTCAGCGAAATCGGCAGTGACCAGGCCCGCCTGAGCGGCCTCGAGATGGCGGGGGTTGTTGCCATCGGCGCCAGTAAACGTAAACGAGGGCGCCTGAGAGAGGTCTACTGAACGCTTATCCGGTTGGCACATTGTCGCCGCAACCCAGTCAGAAGGATCCACTAATTCAGACTCTTGCGCCTGGGTGCTATTCAGGCCTAACGTCAAAAAAACCAATGAAGATAGGGTGTTGTAGAGGAAGCTCTGATGTCGGCGATTAATGCGCATAGTCTTTATTCCTAGGGTTGCAAATTAGGAGTCAGACAATACAAAGAATAGAAGGAGAGGGAAAGGGGTTTAAGCAATAGAAAGAGCAGTTTCGCTCTTACCAATAACGCCACAGCCATAACGATTCATGACAAGAGAACTAGTGCACCTAAATATGTGACAGACGCGCTTTTTTCTGGCATTTTTCGATAGGTAACCTAATTGCAAACATACAACTACGATTAATCCAAAAGAGCCTACTCATGATCTATAAAAGCCAATTTCCAGACGTTTCGATTCCTGACACCCTTCTGACGCCATTCGTGCTGCGTCACGCCGAGCGACTCGCCGACAAGCCTGCACTCGTTGACGGGGCGTCGGGCAGGACTCTGACCTATGCCGAATTTGCTCATGCGGTAAAAGCGCTTGCCGGCGGCCTCAAAGCCCGAGGTTTCGGCAAGGGCGATGTTTTAGCCATTATGGCGCCGAATATCCCAGAGTACGCCGTCGCCTTTCACGGTACTGCATGGTCGGGAGGCACAGTTACCACAATCAACCCCACCTATACGGCTCACGAGGTGCAACATCAGCTCAATGACTCTGGTGCGACCTTACTCGTCACGATCTCGATGTTTTTGCCTATTGCGAAGGAAGCTGTAGAAGGCACGAAGGTTGAGCAGATCTTCACCATCGATCCGAGTGACGCAGATCCGCTCACAGCGCTAATGGGCGAGCCTTTACAGGACCAGGTGGAAGTGGCCTCTAGTGACGTTGTCGCACTGCCCTACTCCTCCGGCACAACGGGCCTGTCAAAGGGCGTGATGCTAACCCATCACAATCTCGTGGCTAACCTCGTCCAGTCCACCGAAGTGCTGGCAGTCGACGAGGGCGAAACGATTCTATCCTTCCTGCCCTTTTTCCATATTTACGGCATGCAGGTGCTTATGAATAACGCGCTTGCTCAGGGCGGTAAAGTCGTCACCATGGCGCGCTTCGACCTCGAGCAGTTTCTTCAATTAGCGCAAGACCACAAAATCAAACGCGCTTTCGTCGCACCCCCCATAGTGCTGGCCTTGGCTAAGCATCCTATCGTGGCGAATTACGACCTTTCTTCTTTGGAATGCGTGTTTAGTGGCGCTGCGCCTCTGGGTGCAGAACTCGCCCAAGAAGCATCCGCCAGACTAGGCTGCGAAGTCGTTCAAGGTTACGGCATGACTGAACTGTCACCCGTTAGCCACACAACCCCCACCGGCATGTTTAAACCGGGCACAATAGGCGTGCTCATTCCATCAACGGAATGCCGCATTGTCGACCCCGAATCAGGCAAAGACCTGGGCATCGGTGAAGACGGTGAAATTTGGGTTCGCGGCCCACAAGTGATGCCAGGCTACCTCAACAACGAACAAGCAACTAAAAACACGATCGATGAAGACGGCTGGCTCCACACAGGAGATATCGGTCATATTGACGAAGACGGTCACTTCACGATTGTTGACCGCCTCAAAGAGCTGATCAAGTTTAAAGGCTTCCAAGTCCCACCGGCCGAACTCGAGGCGCTGTTGGTCACTCACCCGGCGATCGCCGATGCCGCGGTAATCGGTGTACCAGATGACGAAGCGGGTGAGCTTCCTAAAGCCTTCGTGACGCTAAAGGCCGGGCAAGAGGCTAGTGAGGACGAAATCAAGCAGTTTGTTGCCGAGAAAGTTGCGACTTACAAGCAGATTCGTCTACTTGAATTTATAGATGAGATCCCGAAATCTGCCTCGGGAAAAATCCTACGTCGACTCTTAAAATAAGCCTTAGATTTAGACGAGATCGAATAGAGAAAGGGGGGCTAAGCCCCCTTTCTTATGCCCCCTACTTCGTGTGCGAAACTTTCGAAGTCAGCATTTCCTCCTCCGTCACGAGAGAGTATCGAATTCCCCCCCCCTTAGTCTCAATCGAGATTAAACATGCAATATCTGGGATCGACTTGTATCATGTGTTCGAATTTTTCTGCACAAAACTAAGATCGAGACCATGCCCAACTCCTTAAAACCAATCACACGCACCCTTCTCAAGCAGGCCCACACCCACATGCCTATGGGCGTGGCCGACAGCTACCGCTACTGGGGTGAGAAAAACACTGTATTCGTGAAAAGTAGCAAAGGCTGCACGATCACCGATGCAGATGATCAAACATTTGTGGATTTCCGTCTGGCTTACGGCCCAATTATTCTCGGCTACCGCGATGCCCGCGTCGACCAAGAGGTGATTCAGGCGATAACCGAGCGTGGCACGATGTCGGGTTTCTCGACGGACCTCGATTCTGATGTCATCGAACTGGTAAAACAGATGTGCCCGAACATCGAGAAGATGCGCTTTGCGAATTCAGGCACCGAGGCCGTTATCGGCGCAGTCCGAACCGCGCGGGGATTCACGGGACGCAATAAAATCGTCGTTGTCGAAGGCGGCTTCCACGGCCTTTATGACGAGATGATGTGGAAATCGGACGTGGATAATTGGGACGCTGAGTCGGGCGAGGCACCGGAGGTGGCTGCCTTTGGTAGCGGCATTCCTGAGGCTAGCCGTGAACATCTCGAAACTGTGCCACTAAATTGCTTCGAGGCCATCGACGAGGTTTTTGCACGCGTGGGTGGCGACATTGCTGCCATTGTTATCGAGCCGATAATGGGCAACTGCGGCAGCATCGCGTCGAGCCAAGAATACATGCAGAAACTACGCGACCTCTGCGACGCAACTGGAACGCTGCTGATCATCGACGAGGTGAAAACTGGTTTTCGCGTGGCCAAAGGCGGCGCGCAGGAGCTTTATGGAATCCATGCAGACTTAACAACGTACGCAAAAGCAATGGGCAATGGCTATCCCGTCGCAGCCTTTGGGGGCCGCGCTGACGTGATGAATGTAATTCGCTCATCGAACGGTGGCGTAACACACGGTGGAACTTATACGGCTAACATGATCGCCCTGAGCGCAGCGAAAGCGACGCTTACCATTTTGAATAATTCAGATGCTTACGCGTCAATTAATAAGGCGGGCGCCGATATTCAAAAAGTCCTGGCCGCTGTGTTCACCAAACATGGTATCGAGCATAGGTTTGCGGGTCCCGACTCTATGTTCGGCATACACTTTGGCGACCTCGTGCCCACCAACTACCGCGACTGGAAAAAAACCGACAGCGACCTATACACCGAATTTGCCATGAACCTGATCAAACACGGTGTAATGTTAGAACCTGATTCTCGCGAACCTTGGTTCATCTGCGAAGCCCATAAAAACGTCGATCTTGGCTGGCTCGAATCAACGGCCGACCGTGCTATGGCCGACGCGATCGCATCAAGGGTAGGATAAACGCTAACTCAAATTTAGAGCGTCTTTTTCCGGTATAGATTATACCTTTTGAGCTACCTTCACTCTCGCGCTAAAACCAAGTAATGCGAGCCCAAGCGCCATAAAGAGATGTAAAAAATCGCCGGGCTTTAACAACGACGCGAAAGAGACATCGAGTGCAAAAAGGACGACCGCAACTAACAGAGATACTCCCCCGACTGTTGCTAATGCATCTCGACTAATAATCGATCGCAGGACTAGCGCGGCTACTGAGATAAGCGCGACCGCATTTCCCCAAATACCAAACTCTAACGCGCTTGCCACCAAGCCAAGTGCGCCTGCAATAACGGCAAAAATACTCGAGAAGCGCCAGCGATTAGTAAGCACAGAATTCGAAAAAAGGAACGTTGCCGCAAGGAGTGGATACGCCGCAGTTGCTCCTAAACCTGAGAAAAAAGCATGCATCGTTGGTAGAGGAAGCACGCCTGTAAAACGTAAAACACCAAGGCATGCTGCGGTAGAAAACAAACCCGCCGCAAGACGAATAGACGGGGGGTATTTAGTGCCGACGGTTATAAGTAGCGTAACGAAAAAAAGTAAACTGTCGGTTATTGCGAGGCTGTTCATCGCTCTAACTCTTTTCTATTACCTTGCGTCCAAAAATAGCCAACTAACGCGAATGTGCAAACTGCAGCGGCAGCGCATGCTACCTGAACCATACCTGGTAACTGTTGTTTAGTACCGAGATAAAGAACAAGCACAACCGCCGAGACTATAGTCATCATAAGCCCTGATAACTTAATCGATAAGGGCGTTTTCTCGACGAAAATCTCATCGGTTACTGGCATCTCAGCGAGAGGCTTGGGCGCTGAATTACCATCGGGTGACCATGCTGGCGGGGCGAAAAAGCACATCAATTTGTCGCCCCAATTGTCCTGTTGTCCTGCCTTCTTAAACATACTTACCCAGTAGTGGAGATTGCTCCAAACCGGGTTCCAACTATTTAGCTTCTTCTTAAGACCATAGACTATAGGCTCTTCTGCGCGCTCGTCGGCATAGGTTCCAAACATTCTATCCCAGACACAAAAGACGCCCCCATAATTCTTGTCGATGCAGTAGTCATTCTTACCATGATGTACCCGGTGATTGGAGGGCGTCACTAGCACGTACTCTATCCATCCCAAACGTCCAACTAGACGCGTGTGAACCCAAACTTGGTAGAGTAAATCGATAAGGCCGACAACGACGAATACCTGAACAGGAATTCCTAAGACGGCGAGTGGCATGTAGAAAATCCATTTGAAATAGAAGCCCGTAGATGCCTGCCTAAGAGCGGTAGAAAGATTGAACTCGTCACTACTATGGTGAGTAATGTGCGACGCCCAGAACATATTAACTTCATGTCCTGTGCGATGAACCCAGTAGTAGAGGAAGTCGTAGAGTAACAAGGCGAATATCCATGTAAACGGATTCGTCATATCCCACTCAAATGTCCCATACTTCATTTCGATAACGGCATACATAAACGCACTGATTACCGCGCCTGTCGCGTTGACGAACTGACTCATAATGCCAATATTGATCGAGGTGATACTGTCTTGAAAATTATACACAGAGCGTCCCATCGCCTTGCTTATCACTAATTCCACGATCACGAGCGAAATCAATATCGGGACAACGAGGATATTGGGTGATAAGACAAACTCTGGCATGGTGCGTTTTCCTGCAAAAAATTTAAAAAGAGTAGTACCTGACCACTAAAGAAAAAGCAACTTTGAGGGGTTTGTCCAACAAGGCTTCTTTGCCGCTTGGTTCCAAGTGAGGTTAATTCTCACTGAGACCCGCGGCACTATTAAGAATATTAAGCTGCTGAGCGGTGATGCCTGTTCCATAGAGCGCTTCAACGGTGGCGCAGCGCTTACGGCGGACTCGACTCGTGGTTGTGGTTGCCTCTTGGCAGACAATCATCTGCGACAAATTACGCCCCTCGTTATAGGCGGCCAGTTCTTCGACGCTCATACGCTCAAAATTGGGTATGCCATCATCGATTGCACAGGAAGCAAGAACTGCACTTAGAATAAGCAAAACTGGCGCTTTCATTTAGCACTCTCCATGTTTGTGGTTAGATAAATAGCGTGAGAATACTCCTGAGTCCCACCATTCTCCTAGCGCTTTTTGAGCATGCGATTGACCCACTAGTCTGTCATGCTTTTCTCACTGCGCATGTTTAGGCCTGTTTAAGGCCTTTCTTAGGTTTCGGCCATCTACTACTATAGATCTCAATCCCGCTTACTCAAGAGACACCTATGACAGCTTCAACTAATTTGCCTATCACCTGCCTTGCCGCTGTCGCTTGGGCAGCTGGAAAACCGCTTAGCATTGAAAAAATTGAAGTAGCACCGCCTAAGGCGGGCGAGGTGCGCATTAGGGTCATAGCCAGCGGCGTCTGTCACACCGACGCGTTCACACTCAGCGGCGAGGACCCAGAAGGCGTATTCCCAGCCATTCTCGGCCATGAGGGCGGCGGAATTGTAGAATCTATTGGCGAAGGGGTTAGCTCGGTGGCAGTGGGCGATCATGTGATACCGCTTTACACCCCCGAATGCGGCGAATGTAAATTCTGCTTATCGGGCAAGACAAACCTCTGTCAAAAGATTCGCGCGACGCAAGGCAAAGGCCTGATGCCAGACGGCACAAGCCGGTTTAGCTGTAACGGGACGCCTCTCTTTCACTATATGGGCTGTTCTACCTTCTCGGAGTTCACCGTGCTGCCTGAGATCGCCCTCGCTAAAGTCAATCCAGAGGCGCCACTTGAGGAAGTCTGCTTGCTCGGCTGTGGGGTGACGACGGGCATGGGCGCAGTAATGAACACAGCGAAAGTAGAAGCCGGGGCAACGGTCGCCATATTTGGCCTCGGCGGCATAGGTCTGTCGGCAGTTATAGGCGCAACGATGGCCTCCGCTTCGCGCATAATCGCTATCGATGTAAACGAGAGCAAGTTTGAACTTGCCCGCAAACTCGGTGCAACGGATTGCATCAATCCGCAGACTGTTAGCAAACCCATTCAGGAGGTTATCGTCGAACTCACCGATGGCGGAGTCGACTACTCCTTCGAATGCATAGGTAACGTCGATGTGATGCGTTCGGCGCTTGAGTGCTGCCACAAGGGCTGGGGCGAATCGGTGATTATCGGCGTCGCGGGAGCGGGGCAGGAGATCTCGACGCGCCCGTTCCAGCTGGTGACAGGCAGAGTCTGGCGAGGCACCGCGTTCGGCGGCGTCAAGGGACGCTCGGAGTTACCAGGGATAGTCGAAGACTACCTAGCAGGCAAGTTCGCGCTGAGCGACTTTATTACACACACTATGCCGCTTGGTGATATCAATACTGCGTTCGATCTGATGCACGAAGGCAAGAGCATTCGCAGCGTGGTGCATTTCTAGCCACGCACGCTGAGAAGCTCTCGTCCCAATTGAGCACGTTGTATTTCTCGAGTCTCTCCTTTACCGCGTCAACGGGCAGGCGGTCGATGCATCATTACCGAACCGAGTACTTAGTAAAGGCTCCACCCGCCTGCGACAGCGAGTTGGGTCCTTCTGCTGCGAACACATTACCGTCGGCATCAACAGCAACGCCTTCGCCGGCTGTGCCTTGGTAAAGTCGATCTTCACGCTCGAACGGAGGGATCATTGCATGGGTGATGTCACTCTCAATGTGACCAATCCGAACACCATTGCGCCAACTCGGATGATTAAGCGGGCCCGACTCGGAGTCGATCGCGTAGACCTGATCGTCGTCAGTTATAAATAGTCCGCTTATCCGCCCATAGGTGTAGCGGGACTCGAGGTAATTACCCTCTTGGTCAAATATTTCGATTCGGTGATTGCCTCGATCAACCACCCAGAGGCGTCCTTTGGAATCAAAATCCATCGCGTGAGGGGTGCGGAATTCGCCGTGCTCTAAACCGATGCGTCCCCATTGCTTAATAAAGGTTCCATCGGGCGCGAATTTCATCACGCGGGCCGTGTCGCCACGCGCACGCCCCTCCTCGATGGCTTCTTGGGTAATCATCCCTTGGCCGTTGTGGCCGTCGGAAACATAGATACTCCCATCGGGTCCTACGAGTACATCATTCGGCTGATTGAAATGAGCGCCATCGTTGCCCGTCTGCCCGGGCACGCCCAGGCTCATGAGAAGTTCACCCGAGGGGCTAAACTTATGAACCTGATGCCCTTTCGTGCCCTCCTCATTACCGGCGAAATCGGTCACCCAGACATTGCCCTCAGCATCGACGTCGATTCCGTGAGGCGTCATCATCAAACCACCGCCGAAATTTGCGAGCACTTCGCCTGTGTTTCGATCAAATTTGAAAATCGGATCCACAGGATTTGTATCGCAGTTAACTGGCACTCCTGAGCCGAAATTTCCGGCGCCACAGCGCTCATACGCGACAACATTACCGTCAGTGGGGTCGATGTCGATCCCTGCCGTCGACCCCCAATTGCGGCCGGCTGGCAAGTCGCCCCAGTTTCGGGTGACTACTGGATTGGGATTGGGCATACCGATACCCGAAATGCTGTTGCCGCTGATAGCCTCGGGCTGCGCCGCTGTGGACGAGGATGAACTCATTTCTGCGCCGCCACAGGCGGAAAGCGCAAGCGATACGCAAAGCGCGAGAGGACGTAGGCCTAATTTAATTAAGGGGGTCGTGGACTGGGACATAATCGCTCCTAATAATTATTATTGACGGATAGTCGTTTCTTCTTTCTTCACACTTCATAGTACTACGACTAACCGCTATGTGAACCCCCCCGGCCTTTTGGGCTCAAACAGTGATTGCAAAGACTAAACGCATTACTCGACTTCGCATTCACAGTTGCTCAACTCTCGGGTTACTATCGTGCTTTCTTCGGAAGCATTTACAAATCCCAGAGTCCGATTCTAAAAAAATAACGCAGCCTCGACTGCCGCAGGATTCATTACTATCATGTTTAGAACTCTCAAGAACTCACATAACGTCGAAGATCTTCGCCTACTCGCTAAACAGCGCCTACCTGGGCCAATTTTCCACTACATTGATGGCGCCGCCGACGATGAGACCACCTATCGTCGTAATACCGCGGCCTATGCTGACTGTGACCTGGTACCAAACGTGCTGGCAGGTGTGCAAGACGTCGACATGTCGGTTACGGTAATGGGGCAGAAATTGGCGATGCCTTTGTTCTGCTCACCCACTGCGCTACAACGATTATTCCACCACGACGGTGAGCGAGCCGTGGCTCGCGCGGCAGAAAAGTTCGGTACGATGTTTGGTGTATCGGCGCTGGGATCGGTTAAGCTCGCCGAAATCGGCGCTATGATTTCAACGCCAAAACTGTTCCAGTTTTATTTTCATAAAGACCGCGGCCTAAACGACGCTATGGTCGAGCGCGCAAAAGCCGCGAAGTTCGACACTCTCGCCCTAACCGTCGACACCATCACGGGCGGGAATCGCGAGCGCGACCTTTATACAGGATTTACCTCACCCCCGCGCCTAACACTAAAAAGCCTTGCGAGTTTTGCCACTCATCCGGGCTGGGCACTCAACTATTTTTTCAGAGAAAAATTCGAGCTCGCCGAACTCAAAGACTATGTCGACCAGGGTTCTAACGTCGCGGTCTCGATTGGTGACTACTTTGGTTCGATGCTAGACCAATCGATGAACTGGGACGACGCGGCCGCTCTGAAAGAAAAATGGGGAGGTCCTTTTTGCCTCAAAGGCATCATGAGTGTCGCGGACGCGCGCAAAGCCGTAGAAATCGGTGCAGATGCGATCATGGTATCAAACCACGGCGGGCGTCAGCTCGACGGTTCGCGTTCGCCTTTCGATCAAATAGCCGAAATAGCCGATGCAGTTGGCAACGATATAGATATCATATGCGACGGCGGCATTCGCCGCGGCACGCATGTGATAAAAGCATTGGCCGCAGGAGCCAAGGCGTGTTCCGGTGGACGTATGTATCTTTACGCGCTTGCAGCCGCAGGGCAGCCCGGCGTTGAAAAGGCCCTAGGCAATATGCGAAGCGAAATCGAACGCGATATGAAACTCATGGGTGTCACTAGAATAGATCAGCTCAACAGAGAGATGCTCAGGTATCGTTAATTTGCATAGGCTATAAGCTCCTCCCTAGACAAAGGGGAGCGCAATAGGTAATTTACGTTGTATGTACTCGAGGATTTAATCCGTTCGAAGTAGCACTAGACATTATAAAAACATCAACAAGGTCTAAGATTATGAAAAGAACCACGATCGCCTCTTTGGCCAACCATTTTCAGCACTCTCGCCAATTTTTTTTAGTTGCTGTCGTGGCGGCAGCCACCGCACTCGCTGGCTGCTCCGATCAAGCGGCGCCCGAGCAACAAGCAGCGACAGCCGAAACAGAGATACACTCGCAAGCTGTCAACTTAGCGACCGCCGATGCCGCAAATGCCGACCGCAATGCCTACTTCGGCGACCTGCATGTGCATACCATGTACAGTTTCGACGCTTTCATCTTTGGAACCACTTCATCGCCAGATGACGCCTACGAATTTGCCAAGGGTGGCACTGTTGTTCATCCAGCCGGCTTTGACATGACGCTCAACCGGCCTCTAGATTTTTACGGTGTTAGTGACCATGCGTTTTATATCGGCGTACTTCGGGAGATGGCGAATCCAGAGTCAGAAATTTCTAAACACGAAATAGCTGCTGGCATGACGACTCTTGGCGATGCAGCAGATCGCGGCCGCAAGTTCTACGAAATCTTTGATTTTATGCAAACCGAACGCGCGCCCGAAATCAATGATCCTGAGATAAGAAAATCCGCGTGGGAAGATATTAAGGCCGCAGCCAACAGGCATAACGATCCTGGTAACTTCACTACCTTTATTGCCTACGAGTACACCACTTCGGACCGAGACCAAGGAAATTTACATCGTAATGTGATTTTCCGCGGCGACACGGCACCAGAGCTTCCATTCTCGCGCATCGACTCGCAGAACCCCGAAGACCTCTGGAAATGGATGGACTCGAACCGCGAGCAAGGCATCGAAAGTCTCGCTATTCCGCATAATTCGAACGGCTCGAATGGCTCGATGTTCGCGCTAGTTGATTGGGCAGGTAATCCGCTCGACAGTGCCTACTCTGAGCAACGCATGCGCAACGAGCCACTAGTCGAGATTACGCAGGTAAAGGGCACTTCGGACACCCACCCTGCTCTATCGCCAAACGACGAATGGTCTGATTTCGAGATAATGAAACTTCGCATTGCCTCGCGCCTCGAAAGTAAACCAAACGGCAGCTACATCCGCGAAGCGTATTTGAACGGCATCACGTTGCAGGATCAACAGGGGTTTAATCCTTTTAAATTTGGTGTCATCGGCTCGAGCGATACACATAACGCCACGTACGCCGGTGACGAAGACAATTATTGGAGCAAGGTTGGACTGCGTGACTCGGATGGCGTACTACGTGGCTCTGTACCCCTCGATGAACCACGCGAAGGTGGCGAGGTCTATGCCGACACCTACTTTAACCAATGGGGAGCAGCAGGGCTCGCTGCGGTATGGGCTGAGGAAAATACGCGCGACTCGATTTACGATGCCTTCCGCCGTAAGGAAACTTTCGGCACCACGGGTCCTCGTATGAAGGTACGCTTTTTTGCTGGCTACGACCTGCCAGAATTAGACGATCCTAATTTGGTCGCCAGAGCTTATGCCGACGGTGTAACAATGGGTGGCGATCTCTTAGCGCAGTCGGCCGAATCTCCTGAGTTTATAGCATGGGTTGCACGAGATGCGATGAGCGCGCCCTTACAACGCGTCCAAATTATCAAGGGCTGGGTGCAAGGGGGCGCAGCGCAAGAGCGTGTTATCGATGTTGCCTGCTCTGGCGGCATGGCTGTAGATCTTGCAACCAACAGATGTCCAGACAATGGAGCATCGGTTGATATAGGCGATTGCAGTATTAGCAGCAACGTCGGTGAGGCCGAGCTAAAAGCTAAATGGCGGGACCCAGATTTCGACCCAAATCAGAATGCTTTCTACTATGTTCGCGCTCTCGAGAATCCCACGTGTCGCTGGTCGACCTGGGACGCCGTCCGCGCCGGGGTAGAGCCTCGAGCAGATATGGCGACCACAATACAAGAGCGCGTCTGGTCATCGCCTATTTGGATTACGCCTGCGAATTAAATTAGTCCTATGCGTTCACTTTTACGCCAGCCGTTTCTGTGGTTTCTCTGCATTAGCGGCGCACTTTTCGTCGCTGACGCGCGGACTTCTAGTCAGCCTGAGGCTATCGTCGTCTCGCCCGCAGTTCGCCAGCGTATCGCACTGCTGTGGGAAACGCAGATGGGCACCTCACCGAGTGCAAACGAACTTGAATCGTTAATCGCCGGCTGGATAGAAGAGGAAGCATTGTATAGGGAGGCGATGCGGCTAGGTCTCGATCGCGAAGACTCTATTATACGGCGGCGGCTGGTACAAAAATTAAATTTCATCGCCGAATCTGATCCGGTGGCTGAGCCAGAAGACGCGACTCTTGAGGCATTCTACGAAAGCAACATCGCCGACTATACCCTGCCCGAACGCCTCACCTTCTCGCAGCTTACTTTTGGAGAAGAGGCCTCGGCTTTGGCTGCACTCGACGCACTTGCCTCTGGAGCTGACGCGGACACACTTGGAGAGTCCACCATGCTCAACCGCACCTATTCCTACCGCAGCGCGCTCGATCTTAATTCCACCTTTGGGTTGGGCTTTGCCTCTCAGATAGACACCACCGTGCTAAGCAGCTGGCAGGGACCGTACAAGAGTAGCTTCGGTTATCATCTGATACGTCTGAACAGCGTCGAGCCAGAGCAAGCCACTCCTTTCTTTGCGGCTAGGGATAAAGTGGTTCGCGACTATTCTCAAGCGAACAAAAAATCTGCGCGCCAGCGCTATGTCGAAAATCTGCTCGAGAATACCGAGATCCGCATCGAGTGAACGCGTTTTCTTCCATGCTTCTTATTATACGCCTGACTACGCTTTTTTCAGCGCGATCATTCCTTTGTGCACCGCCAATCACTTACCGCGCAAGGCTTACCGCAAGCACTGCCGTTCTATTGTGCCTTGTCGGGCTTGGATTAGTTATCGGCTCACCCGCGCACGCGCACGAAATTCGCCCAGCCTATCTGAAGCTCACACAGTTAAGCGTCAACGACGCGGCTAGTATGACAACTACCGGGGAGTTAGCAATCAGCAGTACCTCGGTCTTTTTCGAAGCCTCTTTGCGCCAGCCGCAGATCGACGGTCGTTTTCTCGGATTAGACCTCGCCACCAACTGCGCCGCGCAGCTAACCAGTGCCAGCCTCTCAAGCGAAGCACTCATTGAGGTCTATCTTTTATCCTGCGGCGATGACTCGCTGCAAAAAATTGAAATACTCGGATTAGATCGCACGATGATCGATGCGCTAGTTAGTATCACGCGTCTTGATGGCAGCGATTCCAACCATCTAATTACAGCGCAAGAAACAAGCCTCGACCTCGGCAGTGATTCAACGGTGCTACCGGCCTATCTCCTTGTAGGATTCGAGCATTTAGTACTCGGCTATGATCATATTCTGTTCGTTCTCATGCTGCTGTATCTCGTCAGCAAACCGCGGCAAATTTTCTGGGTCGTGAGCAGTTTTACGCTCGCGCACTCGCTTACGCTCGCTCTCTCGGCACTCGACGTTTTCATAGTCGCGCAGCGACCCATCGAGGCTGCGATCGCGGCAAGTATTGTGCTTCTCGCCTATGAAATACTCACCGACCGGCGGTCCTTTAGCCATCGGTTCCCCTCGCTTGTTGCCTTCAGTTTTGGTCTTATCCACGGACTCGGTTTCGCTGGCGCACTCAGCGAGATCGGTTTGCCGGAGGGCAGTAGGTTTAGCGCATTGCTCTTATTTAATATTGGAATAGAGATGGGGCAGATCGCGATCGTTATGGGCGTATTGATCGCGCTGCGTTTACTGCCGCTACGACGACTGTCATTGCCCACTCAGGCTTGGCTTAGAAGCGCGCCTGCAGTAGTCATCGGTGGTGTCGCTAGCTATTGGTTTCTAGAACGTGCGTTTGCGATAGTATTGCCGCTGATCTCCTAGCGCCCATCGCGTCTCGCGAACACTGCCTACGGCAGATCTATTTGCTTTTTTTATTTTCGGCAGATGCATCTTGGTTAGGCGCTTCGGGTGAGCGATCGGGGCCGAGCGTATTGCGGACGGTGCCCGAGAGGGGTTTTTCGCCTTCCATCGCGGTCACAAGATTGAGTGTGCTTTTTAGAAATGTCATACCTACTGTCATTCCTAGAACGAGCGATAACCGCATAACCCAAGGGATATGTGTCCCCGTTATGTATTCGCCAATCTCAGCAATCGCGATTATGGTAATAAGTGCGACGAAACAAGTTTTCCACACATATTTGGCCATTATCTCAACCTCCCACCAATGTCTCTCTAATTTCTCTCGGACTCTATTATACGCATTGTCCCTTCTCCGAGCATTCATGCGCTTTCTACAAGTAGTTATCACCTACAGAGCAAGCAGCGATCCGACTAAGGTGGCTATAGGGCAATCCTGTCTCAACGTGCCACTCATTGAACTGACCCTGAATTTTTGCAAGATCGCGCTTCGATGTAGGGTTCTCTGCAATATCAAGGCCGATGCTTCTTAGCAATACGACGACATCGCGCGCCGGGATAAAGCAGTCTTTTCCGACTCGGCGTAAGAACCAGAGCGCGCTTTGTCCTCCCAGGCGAGAGCCATTCTTCTTTAAATAGACCATAAGCCCGATCTGATCTTCTGCTGGCCATTGAGCAATAAATTTACCGAAGCCGCCGTTGCGCCGAGACTCGTCCTGAACGAAAAAAACATTGTCCTGAAGCGCTTTGATCTTCTGCCAATTGCGCACCACACGCCTGTCACTGGTGAATGCTTCCCATTGCTCGGGCGACAAGTAGCTAAGTTTGCGAGGATCAAAGCCGAGAAAGGCTTCTTCAAAACTGGGCCACTTGTTCTCAATGACCTTCCAACTAAACCCGGCTTGATTAATCGATTTGGTCATCATGGCAAGGTAGCGATCATCGCCAAGCTCGATGAGCTCTTTATCAGTCGCCACTTTAGGCAACAGCGCTTTTAACGCTCGGGCTCCGCCTTTTCGCGATTCAGCACGCGAACGAATGTCATCGAATTTGCTCATTTTTTCACTTTTTCAGAATTTTACCTTGCACCAACTATGCCTAAGCAGACTGTCAAACGCTAGCGTTTAGCTCGACAGCCTGCCCATGCGGCGTATTCAAATACGCCGATCTCCATTGCTCTATTCGCTGCACTAGCTCGCTGACGTCTGTAAGCTTTTTCTCCTGCGCGATAGCCTCAAGCGCGGAAAGCCAATGCTCGTAGTAAGTATCACCTATATCAGCATCGCCCTGCGCTTGAGCGCTCTCAATTTTGACAGTCAAATAGTTCGCCCATTCGAGCCAAGTAAATGTTCCAGATTTATGCAATGCAATCACGAGACTAAACGCGGTTGCTTCCCAAGGCGCTTTAAAAACTGGCCCGTTTGCGTCTTTTGGCTGATACAAAAAGTTAGTCATGGGTAAGATAGGGCTCCCAAAGGTCGACAAAAACTCTGTCTTGGTTGCATTCTTTTATATCGCCTTTATCGATGGTGCTTGCATCGGTAGTCGTCACTGAGCCTCTTACACGCTTGTCCTCTGACACCTCTCCGCCACTGGCGGCATACGATGCATAAGACGGGAATAGCGCAACACGCGCAAACGACACCGTGTAGAGTATTTCCCCAACAATCGTGTCCTCGTCACGACGATGGGCGTTAGCATCAGGATAGATGTGCACGCCGTTTATTGCATAGATGATGCCTGTGGCACCGTGAACATACTGAGGCGCACGCGTATGACCCGCGTGCGTCATTGGTAGAACTTGCACCTTTGCCCCAACAGCGTACTTGGGCTGCCGAAAATCGGGAAGACTCGTAGGCCCACCCCTAGCTAGCAATTCGGCCGCTTTCGCCGGCGTAGGCGGCTCTATTGTCGACCTGTCATGCCGCTGGATCGACCGGTTCGTTGCTATGTCGACAGACGCGGCGAAGGGGAGCGATTCTAATTCTTCTGGCTCGAGCAGACCTTTTGCATACAGGAGCTTTTGCAGACCAACGAGCCACGTTTCGTAATAGCTATTGTCCAGATAACGCTGTGGCTCCTGATTCTCGCGCGCATGGCGCGACTCATCGATATTCCACTGTCCGAGCATACCGGTAGCGAGAGTTAGCGCAAACGCTCGGCGCTCCCACTCAGCATGAAAAAGAGGTTCGGGTGAATCCGAGGCGATTGCGTCCAGATTGCGGGCCGACAACACGCGACCAAAGCCTTGCTTGCCTCCGAGGTCGTGTGCGCCGATCACCCGCGAACCTCGTTCGTCTCAGGTGGGTTTACTACCTCAACGCCAATCATTGCATTGCGAGTAACAAGCTCTGCAAGCTGAGCCTCACTCCATCCCTCGGTGCCGGCCGGACGCTGTGGCAGGACGAGGTAGCGAAGCTCCGCAGTGGAGTCCCACACTTGCACACGCGTAGTGTCTGCTAGATGCGTACCAAATTCTGCTAACACCGCTCTCGGCTCGCTTACCGCGCGCGATCGGTACGGTGCCGATTTGTACCAAGCAGGCGGCAAGCCCAATACCGTCCATGGATAGCAAGAGCAGAGCGTGCATACGACGAGATTGTGCACATCATCAGAGTTCGCTACTACTTTGAGGTGTTCTCCCTGACGCCCCATGAAGCCAAGACTCGCCACAGCGTCGGTAGCATCGGTAAGTAATGCCTGCCGGAATTCAGCACTCGTCCATGCCTTGGCGACAACCTGCGCGCCATTGCGCGGGCCCACTCTATGCTCATAGGTATCGATAATTTCGTTTAGCGTTTCGGGGTTCACGAGGCCTTTTTCAATCAGCAGGCTTTCAAGAGCCTTAACCCGCAGCTCTAGTTCTGAAGGCAGCGCAGTGTGGTCATGGTCATGGTCATGGTCATGGTCATGGTCATGGTCATGGTCTTCAGAATTAGACATTCGTGTGCCTCGGGAAAAGAGCAAAAAATGACGCTTGTTATTCGAGCTCGACAATGAAATCGAGCTGCGCATCGCGGTAGCGTGGCAACCTCACCGCAGCAGCGACCGCCTCCATGGTATTAAAGGGCGCGTCGACTAATAGGCTGTTGAGCAACCAAGCTGGCAGGCTTGCTCCCGGCTCGAGATGACCTTCGCTTGATGCTAGCACTCTACCCTGGCCTAACGGCTCAAAACGCCAACCCGAGACTGCACTCGGCAGCCTTATCCGCTTGGGGTTCTCTGGCAACACACCATCGATATTGCGATTATCGAGCTCGACAATGCGCGTCATCGGATCTTGCGTCCAGACAAAATGCATAACAACGTCACGGTCTTTGATTGGGAAAGGCATATCGTTATGCCGGTAGACAAACTGTTCTGTCGCCGACATTCGCTCAACAGTGTAAGACTCTGCGCAGCGCGCCTCGAGCAGCCCACAAGCGCTTGGATCGTCAATTAGTGCTACCAGAGAGCTTAAACGGACATCTTCCAAAATCATCTCTGCTCGCACAGCGGCGAAATCGGATCCCTGCTGCTCGCGAGTGAAAACGCGAATGCCGTTCTGCTCCTTGCGCAGCTGCCAGCCGGTTTCCTGTTCACTGCCGCTCGCTGGCGTAACTAGTAACGCAGCGCAGAGGAATTGCACAAAAGATTTAAAGCCGACTCGCGAGTAAAAATTTCGGCGTATGCCAAACCGCATCGTGCTCCCTCTGAGTAGTTGTTAACGATGCCCGAGCAGCTTAGGCCTGAGTAAGCGCCTGCTCGAGATCAGCAATGATGTCATCGATATGCTCGATACCAATACATAAACGAATTGTCTCAGGCTTAACGCCAGCTTTTAGCTGCTCTTCAGGCGTGAGCTGTCGGTGAGTGGTCGACGCAGGATGACAAGCTAGTGATTTCGCATCGCCAATGTTGACGAGGCGCTTGATCATACCCAGCGCATCATAGAACTTCACACCGGAATCGAAGCCGCCTTTGATTCCAAAGGTTAACAGCGATGAAGGTTTACCGCCGCAATATTTCTGCGCCAGCGAGTAGTTAGAATCGCCCTCGAGGCCTGCGTAACTCACCCACTCCACTTTGTCATGCGCTTGCAAATATTCGGCTACTTTCAGCGCGTTCTCACAGTGCCGTTCCATTCGGAGGTTAAGCGTCTCGAGACCCTGCATAATCATGAACGAGTTCATCGGCGACAAGGCCGAACCGGTATTGCGAAGCGGCACAGTGCGCGCACGACCAATGAAGGCCGCTGGGCCCAATGCTTCGGTATAAACGACGCCATGGTAAGACGGTTCCGGCGTGTTTAGACCTGGGTAACGCTCGGCATTTTCGGCCCAAGGGAACTTGCCAGAATCAATGATAACGCCACCAATGGTGGTGCCATGTCCGCCTACATATTTTGTTAGCGAATGCACGACGATGTCGGCACCGAACTCGATAGGGTTACAAACAGCAGGAGATGCGACAGTATTATCCACAATCACCGCAACACCGTGGCGGTGAGCTGCGGCACAGACAGGCTCGAGATCGATGATATTGCCCGCCGGGTTACCTATGGTTTCGCAATAGACCGCTTTGGTGTTCTCGTCGATAAGTTTCTCGATCGCCTCGGCCGAATCGTTCTCAGCGAAGCGTACTTCGATACCCTGACTGGGCAACATATGTGCGAAAAGCGTGTACGTACCGCCGTACAGCTGTGGTGTCGAAACGATGTTGTCCCCCGCCTTAGCTAACGTCAGTATTGCGTAGTTGATCGCCGCCATCCCCGAACTCACCGCAAGACCCGCGATTCCGCCTTCCATTGCTGCCATGCGCTGTTCGAGCACATCGTTAGTCGGGTTCATTATGCGGCTGTAAATATTGCCGGGCACGGCGAGGTCGAAGAGATCGGCGCCATGCTGTGCATTGTCGAACTCGTAGGCAACGGTCTGATAAATGGGTACGGC
>JAFMKB010000060.1 GCA_017853205.1 Gammaproteobacteria bacterium | reverse complement strand
TGGCGCGCCCAGAGAGATTCGAACTCCCGACCAACTGGTTCGAAGCCAGTTACTCTATCCAGCTGAGCTATGGGCGCGTAGTGCAGAGTATAGCCAAGATCTCCCCACCGGTCACCGTCCGTTTGCGCTATTTTCCGATGAGCAATCGAACTTGAGTATGGCCCCTCTATCCACAACGTGGGACTCTATGATTTACTCTCGCCCGAAAACACCCAAAGTCAGGCATCAAGACTCATGTTAGAACCCTCACCAGCGACTAGCAGCGTGAGCTCAAACTTTGACGTAGGCTCTCTTCCCTCAATTCAACGAGCAAAGACTAGATAGGACGCAGTCATGGAACCGATTTCTTCTGTTGAAACAATCGCTACAGTAATTCAGCTAGCTGTCGCGCCTGTCTTTTTACTAGCAGGTATCGCCGGGCTCCTTAATGTGCTGTCTATCCGCCTTGGACGCGTTGTCGATCGTGTTCGAGTGGTCGAAACGCGACTATTCAAAGAGAAGCACGACGAACACCGTGCCATGCTTCAGTCTGAAACGAATTCTTTATGGAATCGTATCCGCTTGGTTGACTGGTCGATTCGCACGTTTGTCGCGGGGGCATTAATTGTCTGTCTAGTAATAGTCGCGCTGTTTCTGAGCGAGTTATCGCATTTCAACCTCTCAGCAGCCATCGCCTTTTTATTCGTCTGCGCGATGGTGTTGGTCATTGTAGGATTGTTGCTGTTCTTATTTGAGGTGAGCATCTCGACCAGCAGCATCCGCGAAGGGATCGACTCCATGATAAAGGAGGAACTCGATCTTAAAATGGAATCGGTCGATGAGTGATTTAGGCAGCGCGGGCTGCAGTAGTCGCCGCAGCTTTGGCGGTAACACTCGCGTCGAGGCCGCGGAGCGTTTTGCTCAGACTATAGAATAGCCCAACCACGATCACGAGCAGCGCACAGGCGCCGAGAATAGAGTTGGCCGCGCCTATGCGATCCGCTGCAAGCGCCATAGGGAAGACACCAATCGGGGTGAGTGCATACGACAGCATCATAAAACTACTCATACGACCACGGACGTTATCGTCGACGAGTAGCTGAATGGCTGCGTTGTTCACTGTCTGGCTTGCACTCATACACATATTAGCCAGCAATAAAGGCATCAGCGCTAAATAGAAGTTGCTTGTCACGACGAAGATCGCAAGGAACACGCCAAATGCCACGGTGCTCCAGAGCATGAGCTTTACCCGTCGTGGTGAATCGCCTCGCTTAATAATCCACACCGAGCCAAGAAGGCCACCGACGCCTCCCACCGCCATAAGCGTACCCATGCCGCTCTCACCAACGCCCCAGGCTTGCTCGGCGAGCATAACGAGAATGCTTTGAAACGGCATAGCGAGAAACATGGGAACTAACCCGAACAGTAGGCAGAGCAGAACGGGACGGTTCGTTCGGATGTAGCTAAAGCCTTGTTTGATGTCGTCGAACAACCCTTTCTTAACGTCGGTCTCACTGCTCGAACGACTTCGCCCGACGCCGAACATACATAGCACTGCCAATGAATAAAGCACGATCGAGAGCATGTAAGCGCCCTTATAATCGAACTGCGCGACTATGACGCCCATGAGTGCCGGACCAAATACTCGACTCAAATTCATTACACCGCCAGCGTAGGCCATTGCGCTCTGAAGTTTATCGGGACCAACGACTGTCGCGGTTATTGCCATGCGGGCGGGCATGATGAAAGGAAACGCGCAGCCAGCGACAAATGCGGTGCACAACAGATGCCAGAATTCCAAATACCCGGTTAGCATCAGCGTGAGAATAAAGATTTCATTACTCACGATGAGCGACTGACCAACCAAAACCAGCTGTCGGCGCTCAACACGATCGGTTATCGCTCCGCCGACAATTGAAGCAAAAACCATAGGGATCGCCACGACGAGATTAATATAGGCGAGCGAGGTTGCCGACCCAGTAAGATCCCAGGCGAGCAATGTCCGCGTGAGCATCTGCCCGTTCATTGCGAGAAAAAAGGTCGCATTACCCAGGAAAAGCCAGCGGAACTGCGCGATAGAGAAGACGGCAAATGGGCTTTTGCTTGATTCAGCGTCCACAGACGCCATGTGTGGCTCTGGGAGGTCTTGTTGACTGTTTGTCGGGGTACTAATTGATGTCACTCCTTCGGGAACGCGAAGTATAACCACCCGTTGAATTATTACTAGGTTAGCGAGCGATCTGTTGCCAAATAGTCGCGATTCGCCGTCACTATTCGTACCAATTAGGGACTTGCGTGTGAATATCAGATTGCTTATTCTCGGTGGGTTAAAGTTACCCTCAAACGAAAATTCGTTTTGCTTTCACAAGCTTCTGCGCACCGTTCACGCGAGGGTCGCTCAGAGGGAGAGACCTCTTAGCACAGCATGCTCACAGATAAACACGTTGAAGCACACGCAGCTAATTCAGAATACTTAGAAAGACCAAAATTAAAAATGGGAGAGTCATAAATGATGACCAGTAAGCGGTTGATTACTTCATTCATGGTGAGCGCAGGTCTACTAGTCGGCAGTGCTGGCGCAGTAGCGCAGTCAGGAACCGACATCTACGCAGGAGACTGGCCTGATTACCATGGTAATAAAGAGTCGCAGCGCTACTCTCCCCTAGATCAAATCAACGCCGACAATGTAGGCTCGTTACAAATCGCTTGGCGCTTCTCTACGGCAAATTACGGGCCGAGTCCTGAATCAAACAGCACTTCAACTCCGCTGGAAATAGATGGTGTGCTCTATGCGACGGTCGGCGCAACGCGAAACGTTGTCGCACTCGATGCAACCACGGGCCAAGTGCTATGGCTCTGGCGCCCGCAGGAAGGCGCACGCTTCGAGAAAGCGCCACGCAAAGGCTCGGGCCGAGGACTGTCTTATTATCGCAATGGCGACGAGCGCAGAATCATCGTGGTAACGCCTGGTTACTTCCTAGTCTCGCTCGATGCGGAAACCGGCATCCCTGACCCCTCGTTTGGTGACAATGGCCGAGTAGACATGTTCGAAGGCCTCCGTCTGGCCGAAAACCGAGACGATATTGATATCGGCTCATCAATGCCCCCGCTAGTGATGAACGACGTCGTCGTTGTAGGCCCAGCTCACCGCGTAAGCATGCGACCTCCTTCAAAGCAAAACGTGAAAGGCGATGTCAGAGGCTATTCTGCGAAAACAGGCGAGCATCTGTGGACCTTCCGCACAATTCCACAGCGCGGCGATGTCGGCTACGAAACCTGGATGAACGACGGCGCCGAAATTAGCGGCAACGCCGGCGTTTGGGCGCCGCTTTCAGGCGACGCCGAACTGGGTCTAGTTTATTTACCTGTCGAATCCGCCACGGGTGACCGCTATGGCGCCGATCGTCCAGGTAACAACCTCTTTGCTAATAGCCTCGTTGCGCTAGATATCGCCACCGGTGAACGCAAATGGCATTTCCAGATCATTCATCACGATATTTGGGACTGGGACAACCCCTCAGCGCCTATTCTTGCCGATCTGCCCAACGGCAAAAAGGTCATAATGCAGGTGACTAAACAGTCTTACGTGTATACCTTCGACCGCGAAACTGGTGAGCCAATTTGGCCTATCGAAGAGCTTCCCGTACCTGCAGGAGACGTCCCCGGCGAGTGGTATTCGCCTACTCAGCCTTTCCCAACTAAACCCGCTGGGTTTGATCGTCAGGGCTTTACCGAAGACGACCTTATTGACTTCACACCTGAGCTGCGAGAAAAGGCGCTCCTAGCTGTGGCTGATTTCCGCCTCAGCCCAAGCCTCTACTCTCCGCCCTCACTCAAAGATGCGGCAGATGGGACAAAGGGAACACTGAGCCTTCCTTCGTCAACCGGTGGGGCCAACTGGGAGGGCAGCGCGATTGACCCAGAAACGGGCATGCTCTACATCCCCTCTCGCACCACAATCTCCGTTCTCTCTGTAGAGAAAGACGAGGATTCGGACGTGGCGTTCAGCCAGTCCTACGGCGTGCGCGTCCCGCGCGTGAATGGCTTACCTATTGTGAAGCCACCGTATGGCCGAATCACGGCTATTGATATGAATTCGGGCGACCACGCGTGGATGATAGCCAATGCCGACACTCCTGAGCGCATCGCCAATAACCCCGCGCTAGCAGGCATTGATCTTCCGCGCACAGGCATAGAGACCAAGTCCGGCATTCTCCTGACGAAGACACTGCTGTTCGCAGGCGAAGGCGTTGGCGGGGGTCCTACTCTGCGAGCCCACGACAAGATGACAGGTGAGATAATCGCTGAAATTGAACTGCCCAACGCGCAAACAGGCGTGCCGATGACCTACGAGCATAATGGCAAGCAGTATCTGGTCATGGTTGTAAGCGGCGGCGGCACTGCAGCGGAAATCGTTGCCTACGCATTGCCCTAACGGTTGTCACAACGACGACCACCAAAGATCTACCGACTTAAGTTTTAACCAGGAGTAAACAGGATAATGAAAAGTTTTTTAACTCGCGCCCTACTGGCACCAGCCATTCTTCTCACCGGTATGAGCGCGCAGGCAGCCGACTGGGTCATCGACAAATCCGATTCGAAGGTTGTTTTTAAGTGGACTTATTCGGGAACACCTTATCAAGGCGAATTCAGAAATATTTCGGCGACTTTCGATATCGATCCACTCAATCCTACCGAGTGTAAATTCGACGTCACCATCCCTATCATTGACATGGTGATAGATGATGCCGAGACGATGGACTATCTCCTCGACTTAGAATTATTCGACGTCGATCAGTTTCCAGAAGCAACATTTAAAGCTGAGAAATGCAGCATAGAAGGCGTAGACGCGTTCACATCCGCAGGTACCCTTACGATTCGTGACCAGACGAATCCAATCGCATTCCCCTTTAACCTTAGCGTCGGTATGGAAGACGGAAGCGTGCGCTTTCATTTAACTAGCGAAGTGACGATCAACCGACTCGAATACGGTGTTGGTCAGGGCTACTGGGCAAGCACAGCTGCGATCCCTAATGAGGTTGTGGTCGAAGTCGACGTGTATGCGGTCAGGCAGTAATTAATACTCGCTTTCTCTAAACTTTCTAAACTCTCTCCTCTACCTAGGCCTAAACTAGGAAGAGGAGTTCTCAGACAAAGGCATCAAATACCGTGAAGAAATTATTCAGCTCGACAGCTCAACGCCTCGTAATACTGCTTGCCTTCACCGGCTTGCTCTCCGCGTGTGATCGTATTCTCACGCCCGATTTCGAGACCGATATCCAGGAACTAGGGTCAGGTAACTACACGCTCGACCCTGACCATGCGTCACTCCTTTTCAAAATCAATCATCTAGGATTTTCAAACTTTATAGGGCGTTTTAATGACTTTGACGCTTCGCTCAATTTTGACCCTGAGAACATTGGCAATTCTTCGTTAGAGGTTATAGTCGATACTGCGTCTATTGACATTAACAACCCTGAGTTTGCCGAAGAGCTCCGCGGAGCCAGTTGGTTCAATACCGAAGCGTTCCCCCAAGCTGTGTTTAGGACTACCTCTCTGATCGAAGAGAATGATAACAACTTCACGTTCGAAGGAGATCTTACATTGCTGGGTACGACTGCGCCCATTCAGATTGAAATCAACTTCAATGGTGGCGGCAGGAATTTTCTTACACGAAAAAATACGCTAGGTTTTTCAGCCAAAGTTGAATTCCAGCGGTCTGTGTTTGGCCTCGACAATCTAGTTCCCTTCGGCGTCGGAGACGACATCGAGCTAGAAATCCACGTCGAATTCCAAGAAGCCTCTTAACTACCTTAAAGCCCCCGATTTTCGGGGGCTTTAACCTCCCTTTTCGCTGCGCCAATCTTTCTCCCTTTCCGTAAAAGTCCATTGATTTTGACTGTTGAAAGTTCAACGGTTTGTTACGGCGCATTGCTAATAATGAGCCAGTTGGGCAAACTAGCGCCCGCTTTTAAATGCCCTCTTTCGCTGATTCAGTACTATTTTTTAGCGCTACAGCCACTGAGGAACTTAAACGTTGCGAACATAATTGGCATCGAAATCATGCCCGCCATCGTTCTACTCGATAAGCGACCCACCGAGTCACCGGTTATACGTCGCATTTTGTCCACCTGAAGAGTTTCAACCGTATTATGAAGATCACACCCAGTCTATTTCTCGTCACCAGCCTCGTTTCACTCTCGCTCATCGGTGGCTTTTCTACCAAGGCCTCAGCGCAGACCGCAAGCGTGGGACGCGGAGGCGACTTGTTTTCCGCTGAGTGCTCGCGATGCCACGTGCCTTCACAATGGGTTGGCGTTCTAAATAATAGATGGATAAATAAAAGCGGCGAAGAGTTATTCACTCAAATTCGCGCGACGATGCCTGCTGAGACACCGGGATCGCTCAGCGACGATGAATACTATGATGTGACGGCGTTTATCCTTGCCTCTGCGAACATGCCCATAGAGGGCGGCATGATTAGCCATGCCGCCATCAACGCGCTTTCTATCAAGCCAGGCGAAGCAGTACCCGCCGCCGGCGCTGCTGGCAGCACCCCATGGACTCACTTAAACGGTGACGAACGTGCCAACCGCTACGCGCCCCTCGACCAAATCGATGCGAGCAATGCAGCCGACCTCGAGATCGCTTGGAGCCTCGACACGGGTATTTTTGGGCCACGGCCCGAAACCTTCAGTGTCACAACGCCACTGATGGTCGATGGCACGCTGTTTGCAACCGCAGGCGCCACGCGCAATGTGATTGCCTTGGACGCAGCGACGGGCCAGCTCTTATGGATGTGGCGCCCAGATGAAGGCAAGCGCTTCGACGATGCACCGCGAAAAGGCTCTGGCAAAGGCCTGAGCTACTTTGATAATGCAGGCGAAGGCGTAATCTTTACTATGACTCCGGGCTATTCTCTTGTGGCGCTTCATGCAGCGACAGGAAAACCCGTCGAGACCTTCGGTAAGAATGGGATTGTTGATCTCCAAGAGGGCTTGAGATTAGGCCCGGGCCGCGATCATCTCGATATAGGTATCTCGTTCCCTCCCCTGGTCGTTGATGATGTTGTGATCGCCGGTGCGGCGCATCTTGTCGGCATGCGACCCATTGCTGCGAGCAATGTGAAGGGAGATATTCGAGGCTTCGATGCGCGCTCAGGCAAATTACTTTGGACTTTTAAGAGTATTCCCGAAAAAGGCGAGCCGGGCTATGAAACTTGGCTCAACGGCTCCGCTGAATATACAGGTAACGCCGGTGTGTGGACGTCGATGTCGGCAGACACAACTCGCGGGGTCGTATATCTGCCCGTCGAATCTGCAACGGGCGACCGTTATGGTGCCGACCGCCTAGGCTCAAACCTCTATGCGAGCTCAACAGTCGCCGTCGATTACCGAACTGGCGAGAAAAAATGGCACTTCCAGAGCACGCATCACGATATTTGGGATTGGGATACACCTGCAGCGCCGCTAGTCGTCGACCTGCCAAACGGCGAGGAAGCAGTTGTACAGACTCTCAAGCAGTCACACCTCTTCATGTTCGATCCCGACACGGGGAAACCAATTTTTGCTGTCGAGGAACGTCCCGTCCCTGCGTCAGACACGCCTAATGAAATCACGTTCCCCACTCAGCCATTCCCTGTGCTGCCGGCTCCTTACGATCGTCAGGGATTTCAGGAAGAGGATCTGAACGATATGACGCCTACTATACTTGCGAAGGCAAAAGAGATAGCGTCGAAATACCGCTTCAGCGAACTATACACGCCGCCGTCACTGTATCAGCACCCCGCCGACGGAAGCCTTGGAACACTTCATCTGCCGTCGTCGACAGGTGGTTCGAACTGGGAAGGTGCCGCCTATGACCCAGAGACGGGGCTACTCTATGTGGCGTCACGAACGGCCACCAGCGTCTTGTCACTGGTCAACGAGCCCGAAGCTTCGTCGGTTAAATATATTCAGGGCGGAGCGCGCACGCCAACAATCGATGGGCTCCCGTTGGTGAAACCACCCTATGGGCGCATAACCGCCATCGACCTCGTGTCTGGTGAACATGCCTGGCAAAGAGTAAACGGCGACACGCCTGAAGAGATAAAGAATCATCCGTTGCTGGAGGGCGTCGATTTGCCTCCAACGGGCAAGCCTACTCGTTCTGGTATGGTATTAACTAAGTCCTTGCTGTTCTTTGGGGAAGGCCCAGGTGGTTCGCCCTTACTGCACGCCGTAGACAAGGCAACAGGGGAAACCGTTGCAGAAATTGAATTACCGGCGAGCGTCACAGGTTTACCGATTACCTATATGCACGAGGGACGTCAATTTATCGTCATGGCGGTGAGTGACTTCCGCAACCCAGCTAGGCTGGTGGCATTGGCACTGCCTAAATAAGGACTAATTTTTCGAAAAATTCGGCAGTGCTGGCTCTCTGGTCTATCCTCTTCATCAGAGAGGACGATAAGGAAGGCCCAGTATGACTAAGCGCTGCTTTTGGTGTAGCGAAGACCCCGAATATATCGCCTACCACGACACCGAGTGGGGCATTCCTGTTAGGGATGATAGACACCTATTCGAACTACTTTGCCTCGAGGGACAGCAAGCCGGGCTAAGCTGGCTCGTCGTACTGCGCAAACGAGCGCACTACCGCAAAGTGTTTAAGAACTTCGAAATTGGCCCGGTTTCGCGCATGAAAGACAAAACCCTCGAAGCCTTAGTGTCTGATACCGGCCTCATTCGAAACAGACTCAAACTGTTTTCCATTCGTTCCAATGCGGTTGCCGCGCTTGCACTGCAAAAAGAATTCGGTAGCCTTGAGTCCTATTTTTGGCGGTTTGTGAACAATCATCCGATTGACGGCGGGGGTCGTCACGCCGGCGCCATTCCTGCGCGAACAGCGTTGAGCGATGCCCTTTGCAAGGATTTAAAGAAAAGAGGCTTTAAGTTTATCGGCAGTACTATTTGCTATGCCTTTCTGCAGGCTGGTGGGTTTGTTAACGATCATACGGGCGACTGCTTTCGCTACAGCGAGCAGCGCAAGGCTAACAGCATGGGCAAGGCTACGTGCTCAACTGTTTAGAATTCCTAGACTACCTAGTTACCTTGCTCGAAGACACGCTACGTCATTCTCGCTCACGTTTCTCCCAAGGGATTATTCGTCGTCTTCGCGCTGTAGCTTGGCATAGGCTATCGAATTGAGTTCGTGTGCGCGCTCGCCAAAGACTATTTTGTGCAAGGTATCCTCGAGAAAGTCTTGAAACGTGTCTTTGTGCAAGTACGCTGCGACATCACCATCCGTTGGATCTAGGGCAATCTGCCGCAGATCGCGACGATGGTCCTCGGTGATAAGCAAGACGGGCGTTGGGTAACGGAACGGACTGCGCCTCTCCTCGTTTCGCAGACGAAATAAAAACTGATCGCGAGGTTTTTTGTAACTATTCCAACCGGTGATCACACAGGCGAGTTTATTGGTTCCAAGTCCCCAGAACCGATTATATTGTCTCAACGCCTCGGTGGCGTTTGCTTCGTTATAGGTATTTATCGAGGTATAAAGCCCCGTTCTACCTATTAACGCAGCGCATTCGTCGACAAGTGTGTTATCGAGATCATATAGCAGAATGACTGGTTTCAACTAAGTTATCACCTATGCTGCGAGTCAATCGAGTGAGTCCTAAGAGCGAAAAACCACGCTCGCGGAGATTGGCTCGCGTGCGGTCCGAGTTTTATTCGCTGCGACGGCAGTATCTTCATAGCCGAAACTTAAGCCAAATAAGATTTTTGTGTCATCCTGAATATCGAAGGCCTCGCGCACCATGTCCGGATAATTGCGCATAGTTCCCATGGGGCAACTATGCAGGCCAAACGCGACCATCGTGAGCATAAGGCTCTGCGCGTACATGCCTACATCGAGGGCAACTGTCGTGCCGAATGCCGGGTTCATCCCTAAAAACGCGATATACGGTGCGTCGAAGAACTCAAAATTACGGACGATCGCCCTTAGCCGGCCTTCTTTATCGTCTCTCTCGATACCCATATTGTTATAGAGAGCCACGGCGCAATCCACCTGGCGCTTGCGATACTCTCCCTCGAACGTGCCTCGATACGGGTAGTCTGGATTGGGCTCGATACGATTAATGGTGTTCTCCACCATTTGTTTCTTTAACCTGTCTTTGAGCGCACCGGAGGCAACAAACACTTTCCAAGGCTGGACATTACAGTTAGATGGCGCCATTTGTGCAACCTCGAAAATCCGATTGAGCACGTCGGCGGGCACCTCTTTATCGAGATAACCGCGCACAGAACGACGCGAATAGATTGCCTCAATGACACTCATGTCAGGGTCTATTTGACTATGAAGCTGACTCGTTGGGTCTGCATTCTCGAGCGCTTTCATTGCGCCTATTACGTCAGAGGTCGCGCTCGAACTCTGGTTCTGGACAATGCTCATGGCACCACTCCTAACTTAAAATTCTGCCGCCGTCGACATCGACAGTTGTGCCAGTAACGAAGCGGTTCTGCATAACGAAGAGGATGCCGTCGGCGACCTCCTCTGACGTCCCTGCGCGCGGAATGAGGTGACTGGCTGTCATGGCTGCCAGGTTTGCTTCTTTGGCTTCACCCATCGCATCAAACATAGCTGTGTCTACGGTGCCGGGTGAGACTACATTGACACGAATCGGCGCCATCTCCACCGCGAGGCAGCGGACCAGATTCTCAACCGAGGCGCCCACACAGCTTAGTGGTGACTGAGCCGGTCGAATTTTACGAGCAGGAGAGCCGCTGACTAAGGTCACTGCACCATCTGCAGCCAGGTATGGTGCGCCAGTGCGAACAACCTTCGCATACCCCCAAAGCTTGTCATAGGCGGCCTTAAATTGCTCCTCGGTTTGCTCTAGGAAAGGCTTGAGGGTCCGTTCACCGCCTACGGCCGCCGACACCAAATGATCTATCGTACCTACCTCGTCGAAGAGCGCC
>JAFMKB010000022.1 GCA_017853205.1 Gammaproteobacteria bacterium | reverse complement strand
AGCTGGATTAGTGATATCGATTCATAACAATCTATACAAAAAATCGGACTCACATATGCTCCTTTTTGAATTTAAATTATTAGATGGCTCTACTACTTCTACGCTGTATTGCAATCGGGCTAACCTTCACCCATTTAAACAGATACATTATTATTAATTTTTTGATACCACTTGTGTTTGTTTACAAAACCACTCAAAAATGGGTGTTTTCAAGTAGTTTACAAGTAATTTACAACTTTTGCTTGCCAACTACCCATCTCCAAATTGCGTACTTTTTTATGAAATTCAGCACCTTAACGACTATACGAGTTGCAAGGTTTGCAACTGTTGTTACAACATTTCAAACGCAAGTATGACTTGCTAACTCGATTTAGAATTGCAAATCACTCCGCTTATTAACCTTCCGATTGAAATTTTTCCTCCTCGTTGATGCGGCACCGCATGCATTACATTGAGTCGTTATAATCGAGTGTCCGATTTCCTCTGTCCAACTTACTAAATGCGTGGACACTGGATTACCGTTGGAATCCAGTCCTCTTTTCTTCACTGTTGAACGTGGAACAGCGGTGGTAACAAAATCTTGCTTGGAAGATGATATTTGGTACGGAACCCCACAATTTTTACAAGTCTCCGACTCAATCTCACTCTTCAACAAAAACCGATAAACTTTCTTAGTTGTTAAGTAAGTTGCATACAGATTCGGCAAACTAATGATGACTAACCAACTTAACTGGCTTTTCATTTTGAAGTCTGTGCTATCCGAAGTCGCTGACAGTATTGGCAGAAAATCTAAGTTTCGGTAAATCGCTTCAACCACAGAAGTTGGCAAAAGCCGTCCATAAGATTCGATAACTTGGTATATCAAGTACATCGAGCCTAAATACATCAATACGAAGAAGACTACTGCTCCAAATAAAGCGTCTGCATACACCTTAAATTTTTGAAGGTTCATTTTTAAACCTCTTTGCCAATTTTTCCTTAAATGCATTAATGCAAACGCGTTTTCAGTATCGTCAATGCCCTACACCAAACATACCACTCTCAGTTGCCTCAATATTCTCACGTGCCTTTGTGAGCAACTTGTAAGTGTTGGTACGAATGCTTTGCTTTCTCTGCGTACGTTCGTAATGAGACTTGCGGTAACCTTCTTTCAGCATAGCCTCTCTGATGTGCTCATCACTCAAGTAATCGACTTTCGTCCTCCCTACTCCGTCGTAACCAAACCTACTGTCAAACTCGCCTACATTATTCAGCAACTCTTCTCTTGTACGCTTTTTGGGCTTGTCCTTTTCCATCTGCTCTTCGTGCACCTTGTCCCAAAAAGCATCCTCTTTCTTTTGCTTCTTTTTGAGTCCACCAATAATTTTGTCGTAAACCGCCCAATACCTTTTTACATCCCTCGTTGCCGCAGACTGCAGTTTTGCAATGTCATACTGTCTGCTTCTGCTTCTGCCATCCTCAATCAAGTCATCTGCTTCAGCCGCATCAATGTTTCTCACTTGAATGCCAATCTCTAACGCATCCATGCCTTGTTGGCTTAAGTCATAGGCTAGCAAGCAAGAACGCAGACTCTTTACATCAACTTTTGGTTGCTCGATAAAGTAGGCGGCTGTTTGCTCTTCGGTAGGAGTTACTGTCATCTCTTTGAGCAACTTGTTGAGCCTTCTTTTTATGGTGCCCATTTTGATGTTTGTGGGTATGGCAACTAACTTGAAAGTGCCATCTTCAACCTTGTCAGCAATGCTGTTCACGTCAGCAACACTCGCAAATGACTCCAACTGATTAATGGGCTCTATACCAAACAAATACTGCCCACGTTTTATCCACCACTTCCAAAAGCCGTCGACACCTTCGTAAGCATGTATATCGCCGAAGTCGCTGAGTATTTTCTCAGTGCTCTTCCTAGTCTTTGTGCCCTTAAATGCTCGCCACTTCTTGTACGCCTTTTGCTCTTCCTCAGTCATTTCGACTTCGTAACCACAAGCCTTCTTGTAGTTCTTGCTTCGCTTTAGGTACTCGAACCACAGATAGTAGATGCTGTCAGTGCACCAAGTGCCTTTTACTTCTCGCCTTCCACCTCTCGCACGTTTGTCCTTCTGCCATCGCACACCACCACTATCCACCCAAGTTTTTGTGTTTGGGCTTAGCGGCTGTGGCTTCGGAAAGTAACGCACTGTCATAGTGTCAAGTATCCCTAAGTTTCTTACTTGAATATGATACACCAACCAACGAAAAGCACAATTATATGTGTGGGTGATGAAGTGATTGCCTACACGAGTGGGCGGTGTGAAACACATGTATCACACCAAGCAAATGTATCAAGTATTCACTCTTATGTTGCATGAATACGATACACACACGAAGCACACCTACTCTATACACATGTCAGCAATAACGCTGACGTAATCAAACAATTTGGAGATACAAATTATGGAAAATCAATTCGTAAAAATCATTTACAGCACATGCGAGGACGAGCACGGAAATAAGGGCTGCGAACCCATGCAGAGTCTCACGCTTGATGCCTACATGAAGGGCTACAAGAAGCGTGACAACTGTTTCACGTTAATTGTGGATGTGGACAAGGCAGACAAAACAGTAGACGAAATCGTTGCTGACGGCTGCGTGATTGTTGAACAACAGCATATGTGGGCGTAGGTGTATCAAGTATTCATATTATTGATGCATGAATACGATACACACACGAAGCACTTCTACTCTATACACATGTCAGCAATAACGCTGACATGTTCAACAAATTTAAGGAAACAAATTATGATTAGGCAAACACAGCAACAAGCGAAAGACACTCGCAAACTAAAGCACTTCACACGCAAGTATCACTTGTCCTCTATCTCAAAACACGGACTACAACTTGAAGGGTGGAATGCCGAGCAAGCGGTGTTGAATGGCAATGCAAGTAAAAAAGCACGTGCGCAGTTTGATGTTTGCAATTTTATCTGTGGAGCATTAGGCAGATATGTGTGGCTTACAAAAGATGAGCAAGCAGAGGTTATCAATAGCACAGCACACTTCACAAAGAACGCAGAAGCACTGAAGCAAATGAAGGAAGTCACTACTTATTTAGAAGTAGATGATGAAGGCTTAGACATCATTAGTTGGAAGTTGTTGAAGCAACAACTAAACAGAAAAGCAAAGGCACGCAAAATCATACAAGGTTTTGAGCAAATTGCTGAGATGTGTGGAGACAACACTGACGATTGGTATGTAAGCAAACAGCCAATTCCTACAACAAATCTCAACTTACACATGAAGGAGGCAGCGTAATTTTTGATACGTGGAGAGCAGTAGGAATTTACCTACTGTTCACCCCCCCCCCTTAACTCGCGTCTATGTGCTACTACGCATTCATCGCTCTGTTCTTAATCTCATTCAACACCTCCTCGCACAACTGCTGACTTGCCTCAAAGTCGCGTCTATAAGCCGCGTTGTCGCTGTGTGCTAAATCACGCTCTTCGTAGAACTGCTCGTATGCCGCGTTACTGCCAACAAGTTCGCCATAAAGCCTCAGTAAGGCGTCATTGCTTATGTCTTGTTGTCTGTGCTTTCTCACAAACAAGTAACTTCTATCCTTTCCCAAATATTCAACAGCAAACCTACTTTTGCTGAGCGTGTTGTCTCTGTGTCTCAAGTGCTCCAATACTTTATCTACAATCATTATGTTTCTCTCCAATGCTCGAATACTGATAAATACACAATGTGTTAGACAATAGAGACTCTACTGTCAGTGAAGACAGTAAGTGCGTGCTGACACTCGGTGTTGCTTGATAGTGTGAAGGGAGCAATCGCTTTGCGTTTTTGCTCCAATCAAGTCGCCATAATGTCAGTGTAGTTATGTGTGCCGTAGTTAGTGCCTTAAGTAATGCCGTAATGCTTGTGACGTAATGCTTGTGCCTTAGTTTTGCCTTTTGTGTTGCTGATAACTGTTATCGCTTAGTTCCTTTCTGAATGCCTTAATGCCACTTTTGATTTCTTTGTTGCAGTAACTAATCAACCCTCCAACACCGCCGTCCTTTGCTGTTATGCGTTTCCACTTGATGTCGTCACTACCGCAAATATCTGCCCATAGTTGATTAAATTGTTTTTGAAATTGTGCCTTTGTTAAGTGCTTTGGCTTTTGAATAAGCAGATGGCAATGACGTTGGTTGTAACTCACACTGAGAGCATTGTTGCCCTCTTCGACAAAAACTGCCTTGTACAGTCTGCGTCCTCGCCCACACGTCTTTCTGTCTAAAACATTACGGAAATGTTTGATATGATGCTCGGCAACTTGTTGCTTCGACTTCGACAAGTGAGCAGTGACGAAGTAATCAACATGCCTACAGTCGTCGCCTTTGCTAAAGAACGAAATGCACTCGTCAAAAGCATTTGCCTCTCTCAGTTGTTCGCACCATTCTGCTAAATCAATAAGTTCACTCATAAAACTTATTTATCTTTTGTGCTTACATCAGTAAGCAAAAAGCAGAATTTTCGGTGGGTTAGATGACTACTGCTTTGTCAGCCAAACTGCTCACATGCTCAGCACTATCACTTTGCTGTTCGTTGTGACTGTTTTGTAAGTCAATGAGGGCTTGCTGTTTGGCTATCTCTGCCATCTCAGCACTATTCATCACTTCATCCGTTGCTTGTAGCAATCGCGTGTGTGCGTCTTCATCCATTTGCCTTTTGATTTCTTTGAGGAAGTTGAAGGCTTCAGCACACGTGCCGCCGCTTCTCAGCATCTCGCTATCAATAGCGTTCCAATCACCATTGAAACTTATGTACTTGTCACACGCTCTACTCAATCTACGAAGCACTGTTTGGTTCTCGCACGTGAGTTTGAGCCAATTCCACTCTGCGGTGGTTAGCCGTTGTTTGGACGTTGCTTTGGACTTCAATCCAACAATGCGTTCAGCAATAGACATAACGCTGACGAACTGAACTCCCTCATATACCTCGTGCAATCTCATTCTTTCTCTTTCAGACACATAGTTTTGGTGTTGCGTGTTTTGCTACACAAATCTCCGCACAGCGTATTTTCAGCCGAAATTACGCCTTGTGCTGTGCTCACGTACGTTTGTGAGAAGCCCTATTTCTTACAGAAGTAAGCACAAAGTTATTTATCTGAATAAATGTTTGCTTCTTTGTAAAAGCACACGTTTCTGCGTGTACCTCCCATAAACACTGACATTTGAGACTAGGCGTCTTTTCGGTAGGAATCTGAAAAGTTTGAAAACACACTATTAGCAACACAAAACAACACATTTGCTGTGATGACGAGAGAGCAACACAAAGAGTTTTTGAAAAAGTTACTGCTAGTGAGCGAAGTTAGAGTAGGTGTGAAATGGAGCAACGACTATGAAGCAAGCGAAGGTACTGAACGAGACGGAAATAAAGAAACTGATGAAAGTGTGCGAACTGACGAGATACGCAGAACGCAACAGACTGATAGTTAGTCTCAGTGTACTTAGTGGTATGCGAGCGTGTGAGATTGCCAACTTGCGTATCAACAACGTGCTTAGCGGCACAAACGAGGTTTTGGACTTGATTGTGTTGGATAAGGAGCAAACAAAGGGCAATAAACGGCAGACTGTTGTCGTCAGTACAGCACTTAAGAAAGAGATTCTGCGTTACGTAACTGCTAAACCACAGTTGCTCAAGCGAGATAAGGGTGGATTTCTGCTGAGAACACAGAAAGGCTCGTTCAGCAGTCAAACAATTCAAAACTTGTTTAGGCAGTTGTACGAGTTAGCAAACATCCCACAAGCAAGTTCACACAGTGGCAGACGCACGTTCATCACTAAGTTAAGTGAAAACGGCGTTGCTGTGCCCATCATTCAGAAGTTAGCAAGACACTCTTCGCTGAGCACAACACAGCGATACATAGAAGTGAGTGATGACAAGTTGTACAACGCAGTTAACACAGTAAGTTACTGAATTAATTAATAATTAATTCGAAAAATGGCTGAATTTTCCCTAATTGTTTTTGGGAATTTTCCTAATTTCAGTGTTTGGTGCTGACAATTTATTGGAATTTCTGTGGGGTATAGCGGCAATTACGTCGAAATTCATCGTGTACAGCATTGGAGCAGTAGTAATTTTCGCTCTAATTTTTTGAATTTCGGATGAAATTGTGTGACGCACGAATGAATTTCGGCGGAAATAAGCGTCACACAGCGTCTTACAGCAACGTTTGTGCTTCAGCAGTACAAACACATGCTCATTTTTTGAGTGTTGTTAAGTGGGGTTTTAATGCGTTGTGAGGGCATTGAGCAGATGAGACTAACTCTTATCTGCCCGCACTTCTCTCATCATCAACGCATTCGCCTCGCTGTTCCCAATTTTGGTGTGGTAGTAGGTGTTAGTGATGTGATTAACACTCGTCCCACAGTCCAATGCGAACTGAGTGAGATTAGTTACTCCGTTAGTCAGCCTCTGTGTGATGCCATAGTGGCGTAGGCTGTACAACGACACGTTTCTTGCTTTGTAGTCATCAATACCCACACGCTCCATCAACTTATGAAACTGATAGTCAAGTGCTCGTCTGTTGTGCTTGTTCCAATGCGTGCCATTGTCCATCGTAAACACAAAGTCTTCTTTCTTTGTGTGCTTACTGATTTGCTTCAACCTATCAAAGTGCTCACCGCCTCTGCTCACAAACACTCTGCTTTTTCGCACCTTACTCGTGTGTGCTTCAACGGTGATTTCCGCCAAACGCTTACCATGCTTTTCGTATGTCCTAACGTTCTTCCATTTCAGCCCAAACAACTCGCCATTTCGCATCATTGTGTTCGCTTGTATTAGGAACCAATGTCTGAACAAGTCTCTATTGAACAATCGCTCGTCACTGCCTAACGCCGCTTCATTCAGTCTTGCTACTGCCTTTTCTTTAGATGCTTTGCTACACCACGTTCGCAAGTCTTCGTAACAAGCCTTGTACTCACTATCAGTGAAGGTTGCTCGACGTATCGCCGCTCTGTCCTCACCCCTCTGCTTTATTTTAGGAAAGACGTATTTCGCTATGTTGTGTAAGCCTTCGTCATACGCCCACTTACAAAAGTGATTGATAGAGGATTGCTCGTTAGCAATCGTTACGTCCTTTGCACCCTTTTCCCTACGAAAACGCTGATAGTCCATCAGTGCCTTCGCTGTGTAGTTGTCCAATCTGTACTCGGCGTTCACAAAGCGTTTGAACCAATTCATGTGCGTTCTAATAGTGCCCCACCTACCAACTGTGATGCTGTCCATCTGAACTTCGTAGTCATACCTATGCTGTAGGTATTGCTCTACTGCTTTGTAAACAGTGGGCGAGAAGATTGCTTTGCCTTCAGACTTGAGTACGAGCAACTTGGCGTGCTCTAACGTCGCCTTATCAATCGCACTCGCTTTGTCTTTAGTCCGCAGACTCTTTTGGAAGTACTTGTCAGCGTCGCCGACGTACGCACGCATATGCCAAATGCCACCACTCTTTGCTGTTTGAAAGATGGTGACGGCGTCATTGCAGATTTTTGTTTTATTGCGGTAGAACGACTGTTTGTCGTTGTCAGAATTTTGCTGTGTGTCTTTAAGTTCTCGCTTCTCAAAGTCGACAGCCAATACTTGTCCTCTGTTCATAGTAACGCTCCTTTTCTAAGTCACTGTGAACATTATGGACTTGGACTTGGAGCGTATCCGCTTCAAGCATTGTACTATCAGATACTTGATACACCTACGATTTTCAGTAGCGGCACGTGTTTACAAGTTTGTTTACAAAAACCGCTCAAAAATGGGTGTTTTCAAGTAGTTTACAAGTGGCAAAAGTCAGTAAGTATGGGGCTTACAGCCCATATCACTACTCCCACTCAATAGTCGCAGGCGGCTTAGAGGAGATATCGTAAGCCACCCTAGACACATCTGCGACCTCGTTAATAATCCTACCAGAAATAGTCTCAAGCAGTTCAGGAGGCAGATGCGCCCAGCGTGCAGTCATAAAGTCGATGGTTTCTACTGCTCGTAACGTGATGACCCACGAGTAGCGGCGTGCGTCGCCTACGACGCCAACGGAACGAACGGGCAAGAATACAGCAAATGCTTGGCTTACCTTGTTATACCAGCCTGAGCGGTGCAGTTCTTCCATGAAGATGGCGTCGGCGCGACGCAGAATATCGCAGTACTCTTTCTTAACCTCGCCAAGCACGCGAACGCCGAGACCAGGCCCGGGGAACGGGTGCCTATAGACCATGTCATAAGGCAGCCCGAGTTCTACGCCAATTTTACGAACCTCGTCTTTGAAGAGTTCGCGTAAGGGCTCGACTAATCCCATCTTCATATTTTCGGGAAGACCGCCGACGTTGTGGTGAGATTTGATGACATGCGCCTTGCCTGTCTTCGAGCCTGCGGACTCGATTACATCAGGGTAAATTGTGCCCTGCGCGAGCCACTTCACATTAGTAAGCTTGCTCGCTTCGGCGTCGAACACTTCTATAAAGGTATTACCAATTACTTTGCGCTTCGCCTCTGGGTCATCGACTCCTGCGAGCTTGCCTAGAAAGAGGTCTTCGGCGTCGGCGCGAATAACCTTAACCCCCATATTCTTGGCGAAGGTCGCCATCACTTGATCGCCCTCGTTGAGTCGTAACAAGCCGTTGTCAACAAATACACACACGAGCTGATCGCCAATAGCCTTGTGCAGCAGCGCAGCAACGACAGAAGAATCGACACCACCGGAAAGGCCGAGTAACACGGTGTCGGTGCCGACCTGAGCACGAACGGTCTGGATAGCATCTTCGATAATATTCGCCGAGGTCCACAGCGCCTCGCAGCCGCATATCTCTCGGACATAGCGCTCAAGTAGCCTCAAACCCTGCAGCGTATGAGTCACTTCGGGATGAAACTGAATGCCAAAGTAATTACGCTCGGCGTTAGCCATGGCGGCAATCGGTGCGCTCTCGGTTTTCGCAATAATTTCGAAACCCGGAGGCACTTGGGTGACCTTGTCACCGTGACTCATCCACACGTCGAGTTGAGGTAAGCCGTCGGCATCGATGCTATCTTCGATACCATCGAATAGCCGCGACGGCGCGCAGACATCGACCTTGGCGTAGCCAAATTCCGACTTCGCTGATCCCTCGACCTTACCGCCAAACATCTCTGCCATGATCTGCATGCCGTAGCAGATACCCAAAATAGGCAGACCCGACTCATACAGGAATTCGGGCGGACGCGGCGAATCTGATGTGTTTGCCGACTCCGGACTGCCAGAAAAAATAATGCCCTGAGGGGCGAACTCATCGAACAACGCCTGATCGACAGCGTAGTCCCAGATCTCGCAGTAAACGCCAAGTTCACGCACACGACGCGCGATGAGCTGCGTGTACTGAGAACCGAAGTCGAGGATGAGTATTTTCTGGCTGTGGATATTCGCGGAGGTCATAGCAGAGGCCATCTCATAGTGTAGGTGTGCTGTTCAAAGCATAGGATAGAAGGGTAAGCCAGCGGGCTGGTCGGGCGCAGTCGCGGCAAGACAACCGCCTCGCCGCTCGCACGCGCATTAGGACATCCTGTAATTAGGCGCCTCTTTGGTAATCGACACATCGTGCACATGTGATTCACTCATGCCAGATGCCGTGATCTTGACGAACTGCGTCTTGGTTCGCATGGTGTCGATATCAGCGCAGCCCGTATAGCCCATGCTCGAGCGAAGGCCGCCCATGAGCTGATGCACTATTGCAGACATAGGTCCCTTGTACGGAACACGCCCTTCGATACCTTCTGGCACAAGCTTCTCTGCGCCCGAATCGGTGTCCTGAAAATAGCGATCGCTTGAGCCCTGAGAGTGTGACATCGCACCTAACGACCCCATACCGCGATACGCTTTATAACTGCGACCCTGATAGAGCTCTACCTCACCAGGTGCCTCTTCGGAGCCGGCGAGCAAACTGCCCACCATGACAACATTCGCACCGGCAGCGATAACTTTTGCAAGATCGCCGGAGAAACGAATACCGCCATCGGAAATCACACAGACGTCGGTGCCTTTAAGCGCTTCGACTACGTTTGCCACCGCAGTCATCTGCGGTACGCCAACGCCTGTCACAATTCGAGTTGTACAGATCGACCCGGGGCCAATGCCGACTTTTACCGCATCCGCACCAGCAGCTGCCAGATCCAGAGCGGCCTGCGCGGTAGCGATATTGCCGCCGATAACTGACAGCGAAGGGTATTTCGTCTTAATGGCGCGCACCTGATCGATCACCCCTTGCGAGTGGCCATGCGCAGTATCGACCACCACAACGTCGACACCGGCCTCCACAATCGCATCGACGCGATCGGCGGTGTCAGGACCTGTACCAACAGCCGCCGCTACGCGCAACCGACCGTGTTCGTCCTTACACGCATTCGGGAAATCTTCGGATTTGCGAATATCCTTTAGCGTGATTAGACCGCGTAGTTCGAAGGCCTCGTTTACGACCAAAAGTTTTTCGATGCGGTGGCGATGCAGAAGCTCTTTGACTTCGGCGAGATCAAAATCTTCGCGAACGGTGACCAGACGGTCTTTAGTCGTCATGATCGAACTCACTGGCAACGCGTAGTTAGCCTCGAAGCGGACGTCACGACTCGTAACGATTCCAACAAGATCGTTACCGTCAAGGACCGGCATGCCAGAAATGTTATTTTCTTTAATCAAAGCGATAAGCTCGCCTATCGTGGCACTCGCGGCGATAGTAATTGGGTCTTTAACAACGCCACTTTCGAATTTTTTGACCAGACGCACTTCGCGAGCTTGCCTCTCCACAGTCATGCTCTTGTGGATCACGCCAATACCACCTTCTTGCGCCATAGCAATAGCCAGACGCGCTTCGGTAACCGTATCCATCGCAGAAGAGACGAGCGGGATATTGAGGGCTATCGATGCGGTGAGTCGTGACTCGAGGCTTACTGTCTTGGGGAGGACGGTGGAGTGAGCAGGCAGCAGGAGGACGTCATCAAATGTTAGGGCTTCTTCAGCTATTCGCAACATAGGATTTACCATACTCTACAAAAAAAGCATTATATAGAGCCTATATTGCCTTGTATAGCACCAGACCTAGTAACGAGCTGATTTCAGAGGGCGAAAAGACGAATGCCAGCCATACCAACAAAGTTTCTCCAAGAACCCCTAGTGCTCTTCGCACTAATAGCGGCTCTGCTCTTTGGGATCAGTGCATTGTTCTCGCCGGGGGACAAAAACGTCCTTTTAATTGACAGTGACGAGGTTGAAGCACGCCTGTTTCTCGAGGAGCTCAATAGCGGCGAACCTCTGTCGGCGAGTGAGCGCCAGGCGATAACCGCCGGCTACATCGAAGAGGAAGCGCTCGTGCTCGAAGCCTTGGCACGTGGCCTCGACAAGGATTCTCGCATCCGGTCACTGCTCGCCCAAAAAATGCGACACGTGATGAGCGCCGATATCATTCAGCCCAGCTCATCACAGCTCACCGAGTTTTACCGCAACAACATCGCACGCTACCGGCAGAGCGCGCTATACGAAATCGAAGAGCTAGTGCTCGCACACGATGACAGCCGAGCGGTGGAAGAAGCGCTCGCTGCGGAGCCGTTCCTTGCCCGCCCCCTCCCCACCCTAAGCGAACGCGATCTCGCCTCAATATTCTCTGAAGAATTTGCGGCTCAGGTGGTAATCGCTGGCGGCACTGGCGAGGCGGACGACTGGTCAGGCCCGTTTTTAAGCAATCGCGGTAAGCATTGGCTTAGAGTCACCGCATCACACCCCGAGACCGCCCCGGAATTCGTCGAGGTTGTCGAGCGAGTGCGACTAGATTGGATCGCCGCCGAAGAAGAGAATCAGCAGCGCCTGCAGGTTAAAAAGCTAGTCGATCAATACGAGATCGTGATGAGTCAACCGAGCGGCGGCCAATGACCTTTCCACCACTGCTTCAACCGCTCGCCAAGACCTGTGTAATTAGCGCGGGCGTCGTTTTTATTTGGCTGCTTGCCGCTCCAACAATCCGAGCACACGACATCGATGTGACCGGTGTCGCACGACTGTTCTTGGATGAGCATGTAAGGACCGGTCAGGAAAATACGCCAACCGACATCAGCAAAGAGGAGTACAGCTATAGCTTGTCGATAGTCGACGCCAAAGTCCCTCCGCTAATTCAGTTCGAAAAAGTGCTGCCAGCGCGCTGCATGCCCCAAGCACCAACGTCAAGCAGTTACCGTTTCATCTGTAATCCAAGACTTTCAAGCGAAGATTCCCTTTTATTCCCTTGGTCGCTTGCGGGCGTAGTTTTGGTGGCGAATTGGCAAGACGGTAGCAGCCACTCAAGCTATTTTCGCGGCGATGGTGTCTTCGTAGAAATCCCGCTCGCCGACGTGCGCGCTCCAAGCGCAGCGCTGGGCAGACTCGCACAGCAGTACTTCGAGTTAGGCATCGAGCATATCTTACTGGGATTCGATCATTTACTTTTTGTCGTCGGTTTAATGCTACTTTTAGGCACGACAGGAAGCACAGCAAGGTATCTGAAAACGATCACCGCTTTCACACTCGCACATAGCGTGACGCTTGCCGCGGCAAGTCTTGGGTTTGTGAGCATTCCGAGTGGCCCAGTCGAGATACTCATAGCGCTATCTATCATCTTACTTGCGCGAGAGGCACTTTTCGCTCGGCGCGCTCAATTTTCACTCAGTTATCATTATCCTTGGGGCGTAGCTTTTGTCTTTGGATTAATTCATGGCCTGGGATTCGCGAGCGCGCTGGGCAACTTAGGGCTAAACCCCGGTGATATTCCTGTCGCACTGCTGTTTTTCAATATAGGTGTCGAGGTAGGCCAACTTGTCATTATTCTCGCCTGCCTATTGCTCGCTCCACCTCTACTCGCGGCTGTCAATCGGGTCGGGGTAACGCGGTTACTTGGCAGCCCTGAGCATGCAGCGCTGGTAGCAATGAACGCGCTAGCGTACCTGCTTGGTGGCATCGCGACGTATTGGCTTGTCGAACGCCTCCCCTCGCTCTGGGTCTAGCGCTACCACTAATTCTGGTTGACATTCAGTGGTTTAGAGGTATCATGCAGCCCGCTTGAAAGTAAGCACTCTTTATTTTCCCATTTCGATGTCTTCAGTAGCACCTCGTCCTGTAAGTTAATAAGTGTACCGCCGAATTTCTAGCACGACCCCCTCACGGGAATATTTAATACGAAAAGCAGGAACAAGTTATGTCAGACAAAATTACTGGAACAGTAAAGTGGTTCAACGAAAATAAAGGTTTTGGATTCATCGAGCGCGAAGGCGGCCCAGACGTTTTCGCTCATTTCAGTGCTATCCAGAGCACTGGTTACAAGACGCTTGCTGAAGGTCAACGCGTTGAGTTCATCGTAACTGACGGCCAGAAAGGCCCACAGGCTGAGCAAATCGTCGCGCTGTAAGGCCGACCGATTGCATAGCTGTTACTAGCTGTACAGTTAGAGCGACAGTTAGAGAAAAGGCGAGCGCAGAGCTCGCCTTTTTTTTGTCACGACTTAACCAAACACTATTGCTACAAATGACGATTTCACACAAAGGTTACGTCACTCAAGCGACTCGCGTATCATTAAAAAGATCCAGTCTCAATCCAAAGCCGTTACTAGTCTTATGAAAAGCCCCTCTCTCCTATCACGCAAAATTTACGTCACCTGCACTCTTTTCGTCACAGCACTGCTGTCACTTTTTGCTGGCATAAGCGCTGCGAAAGAGGCGGATCTTTCAGGCGCTACTGGCGGCATATCCCTGGAAGTTTTTAGCAGGCTAAGCCCTATCGAGATCAACACGATTCACAGCTGGGAAATCGTGCTCAGCGATGCCAACGGCCCGATTAGCGGTGCGACGCTCGAAATAGTTGGCGGCATGCCAGAGCATAACCACGGGATGCCAACTCAGCCGCAGATCACCGAGGAATTGGCTCCGGGCCGTTATCTCCTCGAAGGCGTGCGTTTTCACATGCCTGGACTCTGGCGCATGACTGCGAGCATTAGTACGACAAAGACACAAGGTCGTCCACCGTCGGTTGTCGTAATCGACTTCACTCTGTGATCCGAGAGCGACACTATGGCACCCACTCCAATTTCTAGCCTCTCACAGTCACCAAGACTTTCTAGATTCAGTAAGATCGGTTTTGCACTGGGTGTTATTGCTTTGGTCGGAGCGCTTGGATGGAACTATTTCTCAGTACCTAGCTCTGCGCAGTGGAGCGACGAAGAGAGGCGCCTTATCGCCTCACTATCATTAGACCAGCTCCCGCCAGTCCCTGCAGACCCGAGTAATGCGAAGGCTGACGATCCTAGTGCTGCCGAGCTAGGACACGCGTTGTATTTCGATACGCGACTCTCTACAACCGGCACAGTCGCTTGCGCGACTTGTCACAAGCCCGAGCTCATGTTTACCGACGGACTTAAGCTTGCTGTAGGAACCAGTATTGGTGACAGGCACACGCCGAGCCTCGTGGGTCTCTCCTATAGCCCCTGGTTTTATTGGGACGGGAGAAAAGACAGCCAATGGGCGCAGGCGCTAGCCCCGCTTGAGGCTAAACATGAGCACGCAACAACACGCAGCGATCTTGCGTTGTTAATTAAAAGTGATGCTAACTACGCCTCACTTTATGAAGCGGCGTTCGGCAGTTTGCCGAAATTCGAGATCCCGGCTAAAGCCTCACCCCTGGGCGATGACAGCGAGCGTGCTGCATGGCAGAGCCTATCCGATGAAGAGCAGCAATCGATATCTATAATTTTCGCAAATATCGGCAAAGCTCTCGCCGCTTATCAGCGTAAACTGCTGCCAGGCAGGGCCCGCTTTGATAACTACGCAGAACGAATGTTGCGTGATGAATCGGCGAAAGTCTCTCAGGGAGACTTGCTAAGCCCCGCAGAACTTCAAGGGCTTCGTCTATTTATTGGTAAAGCCATGTGTGTAACGTGCCACAACGGCCCGCTATTTACTAACCATGAATTCCATAACACCGGCGTTCTTGCAAACCCAGGCGAACTCCCTTCGATGGCGCGCTACGATGGCATCCGCACTGCGCGGCTCGACCCGTTTAATTGCCTCGGCGAGTTCAGCGACGCCGACAACGCTGAATGCACAGAGCTACGTTTCGCGCGCGATACAAATGACCTCGTGGGCGCACATAAGACCCCTACGCTGCGCAATGTCGATCTTACTGCACCCTACATGCACGGTGGGCAAATTGCAGATCTCGCTGCGGTTATGCGTCACTATAACGAAGCTCCGACTTCGATGCTCAGTCACAACGAGGCGAAACCGCTAGGTTTACGCCCCCCCGAACTGCGCGCACTCGAGGCATTCATGCATACGTTAACCGCACCACTTGCGACAGATCCACGATGGTTGAAAGCGCCATGAGGAGCAGCTCTACGCTTGCGTTGCAATTGAGCTCTAGCCTTTTGATGAGCTTGATGTTTATTACAGGCGGACAGGCGCAATCTACGCAGGAACAGCAGTTACGAGTGGCTAGAGCGCTAGACTCGCCCACACGCGCAATCGCGCACGTCCTTCGGGACGAGATAAGACGCCCAAGTGAAGTCATCCAGTTTATGCGCTTGCCCGAAGGCGCCCGCGTTCTGGATCTCTATGCCGCTGATGGCTATTACAGCTATTTGCTCGCGGCTGCTGTCGGGCCAGAGGGACGCGTCTTCGCTCAGAACCCTGTTGCGACCGATAATCTCGAAGACGTTCGCCAAATGTATTCCCTAGCCGATGCCCTTGATGAACGCATTTCGATAGCAGACCTCAGCAATGTGTCTCATGTTCGCAGCGATTTCATTGGCTTGCCAATTGAACCTGCGTCGCTCGATGTTATTCTGCTTGCGCAACTACTACATGACTTTGCTAATAACACCGACGCCAGTGCAATCGCGCTTCTCCAGAGTCTTGGTGCGCTTCTCAAAGATGACGGCACCCTAATCGTGATAGACCATGCGGGCGACGATGATCAAGACAATGAACGCCTGCATCGCATGCCGGCTGCACAGGCAAAGCGACTCGCTCTTGCCGCGGGTTATTCTCTCGACGACGAGTCAACCCTCTTAGCGAATCCTCGAGATCGACGCAGGCGTCCGGTGTTCGATCCAATGCTTGCCCGCAATACCGACCGCTTCTTGCTTCGCTTCGTGCGCAGCCCTTAAACTCGGGGAAAACGAAGAGAAATTATGCAATCTGTCCCAGAATCGAATGTGCTTTCCGTAAGTGGCCTCAATCGGCTTGCCAAATCCTTGCTCGAGGGACACTTCCCCGCTGTGCGCGTCGAAGGCGAAATTTCGAATCTTTCGCGACCTAGCTCCGGCCATTGGTATTTCACCCTCAAAGATCAAAGCGCTCAGCTACGCTGCGCGATGTTCGCTGGAAATAATCGCCGCGTCAGATTCAAGGCCGACAGTGGTTTACAGGTCACAGTCCGCGGTCGACTGAGCATATACGAGGGTCGTGGTGACTATCAGCTTATCGTCGACTCTATGGAAGAAGCTGGTGCCGGAGCTCTACAGCGTGCGTTCGAATTACTCAAAGCGAAGCTCGATGAGGAAGGTCTATTTCGCGCCGATATAAAACGCCCCCTTCGTGACGACTATCATCACATCGGACTCATCACCTCGGCGACGGGTGCAGCTGTTCAGGATCTTATTAGTGTGTTCGGCCGTCGCTCGCCCACCACCCGGCTTACCTTATTCCCCATCGCAGTTCAGGGAGCACAGGCGCCGCAGGAAATCGTTCGGGCTATCGCAAACGCCAATAGGCTTGCCAAAAAGCTGGGTCTTCAGGCGCTAATCGTCGGTCGTGGTGGAGGCTCCATCGAAGACCTGCAAGCCTTCAACGAAGAGTCGGTAGCTCGTGCAATCGCAAGCAGCGAACTGCCTGTTTGCAGCGCCGTGGGTCATGAAACCGATTTTACTATCGCCGATTTTGTCGCAGACCTCCGAGCGCCGACTCCCTCTGCGGCAGCAGAGCTTCTGAGTCAGAATCAAGAAGATCTACTGCAGTCACTCAATGCTGCGAGAGCGCGTCTGCTCGCACTCATACAGGCTAGGCTTCAAGCCTCGAGCAAAAACCTTGCATGGCTAGTGCGCAGCCTGAAACGACCCGATCGTCTACTGGCCGAACAATCTCAGCACCTTGATAGACTCGAATTGCAACTTGCTCGCGCATGGCGAATGCGGACACAGCGCAGTCACAGCCGAGTCGCGCTTCTCGATCAGAGACTGCAGGCTCAATCGCCTAACCAGAGGCTTACGCGAGTTGAACAGCAGCTTAATGATCGCAAGCATCGCCTTATGCGCGCGATTAAAACTCTGATAGCTACCAAATCTGCAAACCTAGGCCAACTTACCAGAAGCCTTGATACCGTGAGCCCCCTTGCCACGCTCGCGCGCGGATATAGCATCAGCTATGACGCAAACGGCGCATTGCTTCGTAGCGCCGACCAAGCGCAAACCGGCGCCAAACTGAGCACCAAAGTGGCAGACGGCCTCATTATTTCCACGATTGATACGATAGAGAAAGAGAGTCGATAAAAACAAAGGATTTATCGTGAGAAAACAAGCTTCTCTAGTGCGCCGGATTCCCTACTTCGCGAAGATAACGTTCATTCTTTTTATGGCCGTTAGCGCATCTACTGCGGGTGCTGATGTCACACTCCCACGCCTTCCTTCCTCACTTCTCGTACCCGGTGGCGTCGCCATTGTGCCAACGGCGGGTAACGCAGTTCGAGCTGAATACAGAGGCGAAAGGGTATTGCTCGCGCGAGTCGAAGGTCAGCAATATGCGGTCATTGGCATTCCTCTCTCTGCTAAGCCGGGCCTGCAAACCTTCACATTAAGCAATGAGTCCGGAAAAACTGAGACCCTCGGCTTTAGCATAGCTGACAAAGCCTACACGGAGCAGCGCCTCACAATTAAAAATCAGCGTCAGGTAAACCCAAACCAAGAGGACATGGTGCGCATTCAAGCCGAGAGCGCTGAGATGAAACAGGCTTTTCAGAGCTGGGACGAAGAACTCGTCCCAACTTTCTCGATGATACCGCCGGTCGATGGCATTCGCAGCAGCTCATTCGGCCACAAGCGGTTCTTTAACGGCGAGCCAAGAGCGCCTCACTCGGGCATGGATATCGCTGCCGACGAGGGTACACCGATTGTCGCGCCCGCGTCCGGTCGTATCGTCGCTACAGGCAACTACTTTTTCAACGGCAACACAATCATCCTCGACCACGGCCATGGGCTTATCAGCCTCTATTGCCACATGAATACAATCGATGTTGAAATTGGGCGGCATGTTGTTGCGGGTGAACAGATTGGAAAAGTAGGCCAGACAGGCAGGGTCACTGGCCCGCACCTCCATTGGAGCGTCAATTTGAATAATACACGTATCGATCCCGCGTTTTTCCTCTCGCAGTAGGGGACCAACCTAACCTGCACCCATTATTCCACTGCAAACTGTGCCCCCTTTGGCAGACTTGCGCGCACCTTTATTCGCATGCAGATTTTCTCTCCATGACTAGAGACTGATTTAACAGGGACGTTCAGAGTTGTTACATCGGACAGAAACGTTTTTTTTGCCGCTATGCGGACTATCGCTTGTCCACGCGAGCTAGTTAATGTCGTCATGGGAAGTTTTCAGCACCCGCTTTCTGGCGTTGACTCGCTCCACCGCTGGTCTATAGTGTGCGCTTTAGAAAGTCGAACAGTCAGCGTCGTAACTACCTAGCTGACTTCATCGCAGCGAAAGGTATCACTATGAATAAGAGAGATGAACAACGCAGACGCCGTGAGGAGAAGCAGCGAGCAGCTGAAAAAAGTCAAGGAACTCGAAAGCTTCTCAGTCGATTTGGACTTTTTTTTGTTCTCCCCGTTATTGCGCTGATTACGGTCTATACCCTACTCAATCAGGCTCCCACTTACTCTCCCGTTCAAGTTGCTGAGAACGATCATCTGAGAGGCAACCGCGATGCGCCGGTAACCATTGTGGTTTATGCAGACTTCCAGTGCCCTGCGTGCGCGACCGAACACGAAACGATGATGCGACTCTGGCCTGAGATCAACGAAGATGCCCACCTAATTTTTAGGCATTTTCCCATCACTGCAGCTCACCCTAATACATGGACCGCTTCTCTCTACGCCGAAGCGGCTGGGCGCCAGGGTCGATTCTGGGAAATGCACGACGTCCTATTCCAGACCCAATCCCTCTGGTCCGGAATGCGATCAGTAGAGGCCGAATTTGATAGCTATGCGCTAGAGCTGAATATCGACTTGGAGAAACTCCATGCAGACATGCTTGATGAGTCCATTGTAGAGAAGATTCGCGCAGACCAGCGTGGGGGGAATGCTGCTGGAGTAAGGGGTACACCTGCCGTTTTCATAGAAGGCCGCCAGCTTGCGCGACCCAATCGAGCCCGTATTCTTGAGGCGGTTGCCGCTGCGGCTAGCTAGCTTTGAGTTATTGAATAGCGGCCGCGAGGCGGCCCTTGCTGAAAAACAGCAGCGGCTATTTTGGCATGCGTGCTGCGCGTATCTCGATCTCGACCAACCAGCCTGGAACGACAAGCCCTTGAATCTCTACGAAGGTGCGAACAGGCTTTAATGGATTTTCTTCAGTGCCGAAGAACTTGCGGTAGCCGCGATTAAAGCCTTCGAAGTCGAGATACCCAAATTCATCAGACACAGCAAAGGCGCGAACCTGAACAATATCGCCCATTGACCATCCTTGCTGTTCGAGTGTCTGTTTGAAGCTTTCGAACGTGTCGACAACCTGCTGTTCCATGTCGCCCCAGCTGCCATCTTCCAGCGGAGAGGCACCTGAACCGCTCAGGTAGAGTGTTTCTGCACCGGCAGGCACTTTAATCGTAGTGAAAAAGTGTCGCCCTTCACCACGCCTTTCAATGCCCCCGACGGTAACCACGTCGCTGTCAGCATCTCTATCGAGAATCGCGACATTGTCGGAAGTCGACTCTACAGCAACGCTCTCGTCAGCGCCCGAGGCAGCAGATAAGTCTGTCGTAGCAACCGGGGGAGCAGCTTCATCGCCGCCCATAAACTGAATGAGCAGAACAATTCCAAGCAGGACCACAGCTGTAATTACGGCCTTGTTGAGCGCGCTCATACCCCCTTCATCGGTTTTCACCTCTGGTGCTGGCGATTCGTTTAATTCATCTTGAGAGTTTACTTCTTGTTCGGACATCAATTCTTCTCCGGCTGACTCGAGGGCTCGGCCCTGCTGCCCTCTTTATTCACTGCCTTAGTAATTTGCGCGATTAGCGATCTAACGAGTTAATGTATGCAAGAACGTCGTTAACGTCTTGGTCGCTCTTAAGGGCCTGAGCAGACGGCCTCATGAGTTTCCCTGCTGTGTCATCAGGATGAACGCCACGATAGCCCGACTTGAATAATTTTATTTGCCTAAACATATACCAATCGTTTCTTTCGACGAGGCCCGGGGCACCCAGCGCCTCATTACCTTCACCATCGGCGCCGTGGCATGCGGCACAATTGGCATACAACGCTTCCCCATTGCTGAGATCACCCTTGATGGTATGGTCATTCTCGATCACCTTCCATCCAGCAATGGTGTTTACAAGATCATCAATTTCCGCGTCGCTGAGTCGGGCAACGGACGCCTGCATTTCATTACCAGGAATATAATCTTTCTGCGAGCCGCGAATGCCAGCGCGGAAATTTTCGAGTTGTTTGCGGAGATACCACGGCTCGAGTCCGGCAAGACTAGGACCTCCTACAACGGGATTACCCTGACCCTCGCCGCCGTGACAAGTCGCACAGACTTCGTTGCTCAGTGGCTGGTTAGTTGTATCGACCGCCGCATACTGCTGTGCATAGGCGTTAAAGCTAGAGAGCCCCGCGATAGAAGCCGTTAAGGCAACGGCAAACAGAAGTCTGGTGTTTCGCATGTGAAAATGACCTTGAATAGGATACTGATGTTGGTTCTAAGTAGAGACTTTTCGCGTATTAAACGCGCTGACCAGGCATTGCGCCGCCCGATTTTCGAGTTAGCATGTCATTAATCGCCCAGTGGGCCGAGAGAATCGCGCTCTCCTGCCACGCAGTATGTTTAGTTATCTGATCGCCGATTGTGTAGTGTCTATTCCCCGCAGGCTGACGCAGAGTTTGGAATAATCGTTCCTCTTCTTGCGTGAAGCCGCTGCGACTCTTTTGCCAACGCGCTGAACAGCCAAGCATATGATTCATTCGATGCCAAGCGATGGTAATACCTTTCTCGACCAGATTACGGTAGTTCGGGTGGACCTTTTCACCTTGTCGGATCGCGGTCTCAATGCGCTCTTCCTGTGTAAGCTGAGTAAAATGCATTCCACCGCCATAGTTGTAAGCAGAGAGGATGATTCCTTTCTCTTTATACATTCCATGCGGCGGATACCATATCTGCTCGATAGGTTGATTAGTCCACGAAATCCCTCCAAAGATGTCGTCTTTCTCCCAGAAGCGCTCTTTCGCTTGGAAGGCTGATTTGTAGGCTTCACCCCTGCGCGGATATGCCATCGCTTCTTTGTAGTCTGCCGAAAAATTATTGTCGATGCCTGTCATCAAATGCGTCGGAATACTGTTGAAACAGTAGTCAGCCTCGATTTTATACTTTATGCCTTTATGCTCGTAGACCACCTCTATCCCATCATTCTGCAGCATCACCGAGGTCACCATGACGTTGTAAAACACTTCGTCAGGGAGCTTGCGCAGAAAGCCCTTGATAATCTGATCCATGCCGCCTACTGGCTGGAACAACATGGGGCCTGTTTCACCCTCATTTTGGCCTAGCGCCATGCTGAAGAGATCGGTCTTAAGAAGATCTCTTAATGCGACTGCCTCGAGCGCATGGCCATGCTCCAGAAAACCTCCATGCGAATACCCCCCGCGGATACTGCCTTTGTAGAGCATATCTTCATCGAGATCGCCAATTCGACGCAGCGCCCGCATCAATGCTTCGACCTCCCATTGATCGAAGGGTTGATCTAGTTCGGCATTGGTGAAGTTTTTCGCCATTATCTCTGCCATGAAGCCACGCGCGTTGGTGGTGAACTCGCGATTCTTTATGGGTTTACCATCGAGCATGGCATCGTCTTGAATGTAGGTTTCTTTGTTTTCATTAATGAAAAATTCGAGCTCGACGCCTAGTTCTTTACAGTAATGCAAAACGTTACGGTGTGAACTTGGAATCCGCGCAGGACCAGCGTTGAAATACATATGCGGCTCGTCGTCGAAATCGCAGATCTGAGGATTGCCGACCTCATCGATCAAATCACCGTGGCGCACGGTCATATTGCGACCACCAGCGCGTCCAGCAGCCTCTAACACCACCACGCTATAACCCGCCTTTTTGAGCTCGAGTGCCGCAGTCAAGCCAGCCACGCCCGCACCCAAAACAACCACACTGGGGCGATTCGACGGGTCTGCTGGCGGGATTTTGGGGATATCGACATAGGAGTCAGGAACAATACCGAGAGCGTTACTCGCCTGTAAAACAGCGCCGCTTGCGCCTGCTTTAGCAATTAGTCCAAGGATCTCTCGTCTCGACACAAACTTCTTCATAGCGTGTTCCTACTGCTGTTTCTAATAGCCGAACAAAGTGGCCTGATAGCCGCATACTCTAGCGCGATGAGCTCGTAAACGGAAGTTGATGAGGGTCATATTTTGTCACTGCCAGCCAATCACCAGAGTATTGATTTAAATCATTTAATTCACTACGCACCGCATGCTCGTCAGACACAGCCGATACGATACAGAAGCTTTTTCAATGGCCTGAATCTGCAAGCATTATGCCAGCACTAATACGCACAAACAGGCTTGCTAGAGCACTGGAGTTGCACCGTTTTTAGGCAAAACTTCGCGCGACACCGTTAAATTGCACGCCTAAAGGGCAAGAACGTTAAGCAGGCCAAAATCACTGTGGCTGCGTTATAGTAGTCGAAGGCTTCTTTTGAATTCGTGCTATAAAAAACGCAGGAGAAATCCCATAGACCTTTCATTCTTCACATCGATCGGCGGCGAATCTACTCTGTCCAACGCGCACAGTGCGCTGCTACTCGTTTTTATGCTCGCGTGTTTCGAGTCGCTTATAGGAATAGGCCTTTTTGTTTCTGGTGTTTTCCTGCTGGGAATTGCCTCGTACCTGCTCTCACAGGAACTTATTTCGGGCACCCAACTTGCGATATCCGCGGCTGCAGGTGCAATGCTCGGTGACCATGTGGGCTTTTTTTTCGGCCGCTTTTTAGGACCACGACTCCACCATACGCGGCTCTTTATTCGCCATGCGGATCGTATTCTGAAAACAGAAAATATGATCGCTCGGTGGGGAGGAATCGCGGTGCCAATCGGTCGATTCGTGCCCGCGATTCGCAGCATCGTCCCAGCGCTACTTGGGACAAGCGGATTCGCTCCTAATCGCTTTATCTTAATCGATACGCTCTCATGCGCGACATGGGCAGGCGCATTGGTCCTGCTCGCAACTGGAGTCGACAAACTCGTTTAAGCTCTCGCTTTTAGCGCCCGCTGAACCCTGCTTTCTCATCAGACATAAAAAAGCCGAATGACGTTGCTGTCATTCGGCTTTTTCCGATGCCGTATTAAGCGGCGGATGAGTTATTTACTCACGGGTGTATTAGTGACCGCCACTGCTCTGCGCCTTAGCTCCAGGCAAAGCCATCGCAGTAAGCGTAGAGCCTGTCTGCAGAATTATGTATTGGTGCCCATCGTGCACCCATGAACTCATGCCGTAGCTGCTACGACCAGGCGCTTCGATCTGTTCCATGATCTCACCTGTCTCTTTGTTGATCGCGTAAAGCATCGGCGTTCCGTCGCTCGCCGCATCAGAGTAAACCAGCATATTTTTGGTGACGACCATCGGCACGAGTGCACCTGTGCCTGTGTTACCAATATCGATACCCGCAAGCGCCGGATTGTTCTTGATACGATTAGGCGTCTCGCCCGTCGGAATCATCCAAGAATGATCGCCCGTGTTCATATCGATCGCAGTAATACGGCTGTAGGGCGGCTTCCAAAGTGGAATGCCCGCGGGATGACGAGGCGGACGCGAAGTCGCACCCGGTCCAGCGTTTGCCCAGTCGGACAGAGTTACACCAGTTGTGTTCGGGTAGAGCAGATCAGCCTCCTCTCCGGGTATCAGACGAAGCGCAAAACACGCTTTGTGCGAAGACACATAAAGCTTGCCTGTCTCAGGGTCGGCAACAGCGGGCGCTGTGATGTTCGCGCCGCCGGCGCCGCCTGGGCAGTTCATCGCAGCAAACTTTCCAGTATCGTTACCCGCGTGAATCGGCGGATTAAACAGAGGACCCATTTGATAGTCTGCCAATGCATCTATCGCTTGTTGACGAATCTCAGGCGTAAAGTCCGCAAGATCATCCACAGTGATACCTTGCATGTCGTAAGGCGCAGGCTTTGTCACATGCGGCTGAGTCGGCGAAAGGACTTCGCCAGGCACAATGGATGGTGGCACGGGCTTGTCGATAATAGGCCACAGTGGTTCACCCGTAATGCGGTTAAAGGCATAAACCCACGCTTGCTTTGTAATCTGAGCAACCGCAGGGACTTTGCCGCGGCCGGGCATATCGAGATCGAGCAGTACAGGCGCAGTGGGATTGTCGAAATTCCAGATTTCATGCTTCACCATCTGGAAATGCCATTTACGCTCGCCGGTGCGGGTATCTAGCGCGATAAGCGCCGCGCCGTAAAGATTATCTCCTGGACGGAAACCACCATAGTAGTCGATCGTCGCGCTGTTAGTTGGGATGTAAACGAGGTTGTTCTCGGGGTCTGCCGACAGCGGCGCCCAAGACGAAACATCACCAGTCCATTCCCATGCATCATTCTCCCATGTCTCATGGCCGTATTCGCCTGGCTTAGGGATAACATTAAACTTCCACTTAAACGCGCCGGTGCGCGCATCGTAACCGAGAATATCACCTGGGACATTCTCTACACGCGACTGGTGGTAGCCCTGCTCTGCGGAGTTACCGACAACAACTGTATCGTTAACAACAATCGGCGGCGATGAAGAGGTGATGTAGCCAGTCTCGAGTGGGAGACCTTCATAGGGATCGTAGGGATGCCCGAGATCGGCAAGCAAGTCGACAACACCTGTCTTTGGAAAGCCGTCGATTGGCACCGGTTGGCCGAAGCCTTCGATTGGCACACCCGTATCAGCGTCGAGTGCTGTCAGGAAGAAACCGGGCGAGACGATATAGACAACGCCGCGGCCGTCGATGCGAGCGTAGCCAACACCTTTGCCGTAGTCAGCGCGCATTGAGTATTCAGCTCGAGGCGTGTCGGGTTCGCGGTATGACCAGATCGTCTCCCCTGTCTTGGGGTCGATCGCGATGACGTAGCGCTTATTGCCCGCAACGGTGAAAAGCTTGCCGTCGATCAACGAGGGCGTAGAGCGGCCGCTTATCGCTTTGAAGCTTGCGCCATCCCATTCCCAAGCGACCTCGAGGTCGGCAAAGTTTTCTGCCGTAATCTCTTCGGCCGGCGAGTAGCGCGTATGCGCGAAATCTCCACCAAGCGTGAACCACTCTTCGGGATTTTGAGCAGCCGCCGTGGCGGAGACACCAAGCGCAATGGCTCCGAGTGTCATACCGCGTAGGATACTGCGGGTCTTCGAATTACTACTTAACAATCGCATAACTCCCTCTCTCTTTAACGAAACTAGACCCCGCGAGGTGTATGGTATTTCACAGGGCTAAACCCAACCAAAGCTACCAAGAATTAAGTCTCAGAACTATGATTAATTGAAACAAGCGAGCCGCGCAGTTCAACGAAAAATCATGTAACTTGTGAACGTCACAGCCAACGACTTGTGCTATAGTCGCGCGCCTTGAGTAAAGCACCTCGAAATCAAGACGTTAGACGCTTATCCTTCGAAGCAAAAAAACACGGTGGGTCGGAGTCTCTCTGAAAGAGTAGAGACCTCTAATTAATTATTATTTGGATTAAATAATATAATTAAATGACTAATATTAAAGAAAAAGTTATTGTTGGATGGCGAGAATGGCTATCGCTTCCAGGACTTGGCATCGAAGCAATCAAAGCAAAGATTGATACTGGCGCTCGCTCCTCAGCGATTCACGCATACAGCATAGAAACCGAGATCATCGACGGACAAGAATTCGCCATCTTCCAAGTGCATCCGCTGCAAGATGACCTGAGCAATACGATTACCTGTCGCGCCCCTGTTGTCGATCGCCGAATAGTCCGAGATTCGGGAGGTCACGAAGAAGAAAGGCTGTTCATCTCTACTACGGTAGAGTTTATGGGCAAGTGCTGGGAGGCTGAGTTCAGCCTCACTAATAGAGAAAATATGGCATTTAGAATGCTACTTGGACGAACCTCGTTGGTCGGGGGTAGTTTGATTGTTGACCCAGCTCGATCCTTTACTCAAGGCGAAGAACTCGCTGCAAAGAAACCCGCTGCCAGCAAGGAAAGTCAGTTATGAAAATCGCAGTGCTCTCACGCAATCGCAACCTCTATTCCACTCGACGCCTGATCGAGGCCGCAACCGAACGCGGTCATGAGGTACGCGTGCTCGACGCGCTGCGCTGTTACATGAACATTACTTCTCATAGGCCGACGATCCATTATCGAGGCGAAATCCTCGAGGACTTCGATGCGATCATTCCGCGCATCGGCGCATCAGTGACATTCTACGGCACCGCGGTGCTGCGTCAGTTCGAAATGATGGGTGTTTATCCCCTTAACGAGTCAGTCGCAATTTCACGTTCGCGTGACAAACTGAGATCACTGCAACTTCTCTCGCGTAAAGGTATTGGTCTACCGATCACCGGTTTTGCAAACAAGCCGGATGACATCCAAGATTTAATCAAGATGGTGGGCGGTGCGCCGCTCGTGATTAAACTGCTGGAAGGGACACAGGGAATCGGCGTAGTACTGGCCGAGACCCGGAAGGCCGCAGAGAGCGTAATCGAATCGTTTCTGGGACTGAAAGTTTCGGTGCTAGTGCAAGAATACATCAAAGAAGCAGGCGGCGCGGACATTCGCTGCCTCGTTGTCGACGGCAAGGTCGTCGCTTCAATGAAGCGACAGGCCAAAGAGGGCGAATTCCGCTCGAATATTCATCGCGGTGGTAGCGCGTCGTTGATACGGATAACGCCAGAAGAGCGCACCACAGCAGTCCGTGCAGCAATGACTATGGGGCTTAATGTGTGCGGTGTAGACATTCTTCGCTCAGCGCATGGCCCGCTGGTAATGGAGGTTAATTCCTCGCCTGGTCTGGAAGGCATTGAAAATGCGACAGGCAAAGACATCGCTGGGCTCATCATTCAGTTTATGGAAAAGAACGCCAAACGCGGCAAAACAAAAACCCGAGGAAAAGGTTAACAATCAATTTATTACGCTTCTATTTTGAAGCTCTCTGAGAAGATAAGAGTGGCACGCAACGGACAGACTAGACAAACAGCAATCAGCATTTTAGGCACAACTATCAAGCCGGGAGAGCGCGCATCAATCGCTCTCCCGGTACCGAGCCTCTACACACATACTGCGCTCGAAATGCCCGTTCAGGTCATCCATGGCAAGAAACCGGGACCCACACTTTTTATCTCAGCAGCCATCCACGGCGACGAGATCAATGGCGTAGAAATCATTCGACGCGTCATGCATCAACGCAATATCGGCAGACTGCGCGGCACACTCATTGCTATCCCGGTTGTTAACATTTTCGGCTTCATTAACCAGAGCCGCTACCTACCCGATCGACGCGACCTCAATCGCTCATTCCCAGGCTCTGAATCAGGTTCGTTGGCAGGTCGGATCGCCAACCTGTTCCTCAATGAGATCGTGTCACGCTGCACGCATGGTATCGACCTGCACACGGGTGCTGTACACCGAGAGAATTTCCCCCACATCCGAGCCGTGCTCGACGACGATGAAACGAAGCGTATGGCGAGCGCCTTCATACCACCAGTGATTCTGAATACGCAGATAGTCGAAGGTTCACTCCGCCAGGAGGCTGAGAGACTCGGCGTGAGCGTTATAGTTTATGAAGCCGGCGAGGCACTTCGCTTTAATGAGGTTGCGATCCGCGCAGGCGTGCGAGGAGTGGATTCGGTGATGCGCGAAATTGGCATGCTGCCGAAGAAAAAAGCGCGCAAGAATGATCCGATCCCCGTTGTCGCGACCGACTCGTCGTGGATTCGCGCGCCGCACAGCGGCATCTTACGTATGATCAAGCCACTGGGTGCGCGCGTCTCGAAGAATGAGGTTTTGGGCATCATTTCTGATCCTTTTGGCGATCTGGAACACAAGGCGATAGCGCCGTTTAGCGGCATAATAATCGGCAAGACAAATCTACCCTTAGTCAACGAGGGCGAGGCGCTGTTCCACGTTGCACGTTTTGAGAGCACCAGCGCGGCTGCGAGTCAAATCGAAGAGTTTCAGGCAGAAATGGACCCTCTCACTGATGATGCGTCGGTGAATGAACCTGCAATCACATAGGCAAGCGGTTTAGACCAGAGGTTTGTGCATAACGAATGCGTCCACAAAACCTAACACCGGATGCTCAAAGGCAAGCGGCAGGACGCCGACAGTCGCAAAACCGAGTTTGCTCCAAAGCGCCACGGCAGCCACGTTACTGCTAGCAACAAAATTGAACTGCATGGCACGATAGCCAAGCCGTTTCGCAAGCGTTTGCGAATGCAGGCACATTTCTCTCGCCACTCCCCTTCCTCGCGCTTCATCGGCAACCATATAACCGCAGTTGCACACGTGGCTGCCAGGGCCAGAATTATTTGTCTTAATGTAGTAGCTGCCTACAATTCGACCCTCAATTTCAGCAACAAAAGTTGTGCGCGGCTGTTCTAGCCACAGCGAGAACGCTGACTCTTTGTTGATATCACGAGCATACGCATAGGTTTCCCCCGCTCGTGCGATAGCCTCAAAAAACAACCAGATCGACTCGAAGTCGTGAGAAGTAGCTTTGCGGATACTGATGATGCTGTTGCTAGTCTCTGTAGGCATAGAAGGCTCGCGCCGCCTTATAGAGGCTGTGAACGTCGATCTTCGAACTCACTGCATACGGGGTGTGTATGGATAACAGTGGCACGCCGAAATCAATCACTTCGATATTCTGACTCGAAAATTCGCCGCCGATGGTCCCGCCACCAGCGCTGCCCACCTTGTAAGTCGCGGTTTGCCAGGGGATCTGGTTGTTATCGAGCAGCGCACGCGTCCATGCCATGAATTCACTGTTAGCCGTGTTGCCCTGCCCGTAGAGTTTGAGATTCACGCCATAGCCAAGCTTTGGCGCGTTACCTAACTCCCATGCTCCCGGATTCATCGGGTTTACACCCGGGTTCACATCGATTGATATGAATTTGGTTGCGCGTAAGGCTTGCCTAAATAAAGGCTCGCGATAAGCACTGCCGAGTTCGATATAAAGCAGCCGCGACAGCAGGTCGGCAAAATAATCAGAGCCCGCGCCCGTATTATTTCTGTTCCCAACCTCTTCGTTGTCTACTAGGTAGGCAACCGTTGTTGTTTGCGGGCGGTCTACCGCAGCGATCGCCCTCAGTGTTGCGTAGCCAGCGAGGCGGTCATCTTGTCCGTAGGCTGCGACGAGACCGCGGTCAAAGCCCATATCTCGCGGTGCTCCGGCAGGCACGAGCGAAAGCTCAGCAGACACCAGATCCGCTTTACTAATCCCGTATTCGGCGGCAAGGAACGCGAGCACTTGATCACCCACACCCCCGCCTTCTTGTGTGTCGGGTATATGCGCTATTACCGGATCCATATCCTCTGGCCCTAAGAATTCGCTCAAAGTCTTAGAACTCCGCGATCGATCAACGTGCGGTGAGAGTTCGGGAATCATGAAAATCGGATCGCTTGGATCTAAACCGATTTCGATTGTTACGGATGTGCCATCTTTTTTATCAACGCGCCCCATCAACGCGAGCGGCAGGTTTGTCCACTGGTGAAACTTTATTCCCCCGTGATAATTGGTTTGGAAAAGGGCAAATTCGCTATTTTCGTAGAGTGGGCGACCTTTGAGTTCGAGACGCGGAGAATCGATATGTGCACCGACAACATGAAAGCCTTCCTGTAGCCCATTCTCACCGATCACCAACAGCGTGATTGTCCGGTCTCGATTGACCTCATAATGCTTCCCACCGGGAACCAGACGCGTAGTGGGCATAAGTTCGGAGAAACCATTTTCCTCGGCAAAGGCCACCGCCTCGGTCACGAAGCTAAGCTCGGTACGCGCCTTAGCAATGAAGTCCTTGTAATCCTCGGCGAAGGCGAACACCTCGGCCCGCTCGTTTACAGTAATCCCTACCCAGCTAGACTCACAGTCCAAACGATCACTACAGGTCTCCTGTGCAACTGCTACCGGTGTGGAAAGCGCACTCATCGCAAGACCTGTGCCAAGCGCAGCGAACACCGCTCCCCTTTTTGCTGAGCGGATGGCTTGTAGCAAAGAATTGCTGGCGATATTGATAGGCATAGATGTGACTCCAACGCGCCGTTTCGCGGCGCCGATAGTTAATTACAAAGACTGAAGGCTATTACGGCGCAGGGTACTGAGCAAGGCAGTCATTAAATGTGGCGGCGTCAATATTCCCCCCCGACAGCACAGCACACGACGTTGCCCCCGGCATTGGGCGTATGTGACCGGCTAATAGCGCCGCGAGTCCTACCGCGCCACCCGGCTCGACTACCAACTTAAGATAACGAAACGCGAAGCTTATAGCATGCGCTACCTCGTCTTCAGATACGCTGATAAATCGATCGACTAGCTTGCTGTTAACCGCCCAAGTCAGAACGCCAGGCTGAGTAGCCATGAGGCTGTCGCAACGCGTAGCAGTTTGAGGATCGATGCGAACACGCTCTCCTGCTGCCGCTGATTTTACGTGGTCATCATACGCAAAAGGCTCAACGCCAATAACTCGGCATTCCGGCGCTAGGCCGCGTACCGCGGTTGCAACGCCAGACATAAGGCCGCCCCCACCAACTGGGCTTAGGACTAAGTCGGGTTCCCAGCCGCGCTCGCGCAGCTGTTGAACCATCTCTAAGGCGCAAGTTCCCTGCCCTGCCATAACCGCAACATCATCGAAGGCAGGAACAAGCACCGCGCCCGAGTAATCGGCAATCTCGGCGGCGATTTCTTCTCGAGATTCGGTTTTGCGGTCGTAAGCACGCACTGCAGCGCCGAGCGCCTCGGTACCTTCACGTTTGATCAACGGCGCGTCGGTTGGCATGACTATGGTTGCCTTCATCCCCAAAAGACGCGCGGCATAAGCTATTCCCTGCGCATGATTGCCCGAAGAGAACGCAACGACACCGCGTGCGCGTTCCTCTGCAGTTAATTGAACCAGACGGTTATAGGCGCCACGAAATTTAAAAGCGCCCACATGCTGTAGGTTTTCAGCCTTCAGAAAAACTCGCGCACCGAGTCTCCGATCTAACTCGGGGCTCGTAAGCAAGGGCGTTCGCACTGCAACGCCTTCGAGGCGCGATGCAGCGTCGATGATATCTTGCAGGGTGATGGGCACTCGATCGTCTCCTCTCGAGGCGTCTGAAGGCGCCTCAGGTCAGATGCCTCTTGGTAGAGGAAGGCTTTTTATTAAGGTCTCTATTCTTGGCGATGCGCCGCTTACGTGCAACTTGTTGGGCAGTGAGATTTTCTTCGGATTTCACAAACGGATTATCGCCGCTGCGCAGCTCGATTCTAACCGGCGTACCTTCAAGCTTAAGCACCTTGCGAAACGTCTTTTCAAGGTAGCGCGTATAGTTGCCAGGAACCTTATCGGTCTGCTTGCCATGAATAACGATGATAGGCGGATTCTGACCGCCGGCGTGCGCGTATCTCAGTTTAATGCGGCGACCGTTGATAATGGGCGGCGCATGATCTACCACCGCATCTTGCAGTATCTGAGTCAGAACGTTGGTCGTAAGCTGTTTGCGCGCAGAGTCGTAGGCACGGTGGATCGATTCGTACAAATCGCCGACGCCGGTGCCAAATAACGCCGAGATAAAGTGAATTTTGGCAAAATTAACAAAGGTAAAACGCCGCTGAATATCCGATTTAACCTTCTCCTTTGCCTCATGTTCCATGCCATCCCATTTGTTTAATGCGATAACCAATGCTCGGCCGGTATCAATAACGTAGCCTAATAAATGTAGATCTTGTTCGACAATGCCTGTTCGTGCATCCACTACGAGCACGACCACGTTAGCATCCTGTATCGACTGCAGCGATTTTACTACCGAAAACTTTTCAACTGTCTCGCGCGTGCGCCCGCGTTTACGAATACCAGCAGTATCGATCAGCGTGTAACGCTGTCCCCTGCGTTCAAAGGGAATGTAGATACTGTCTCGCGTAGTACCGGGTTGGTCGTACACGACTACACGGTCCTCGCCGAGCATTCGATTCACAAGTGTCGATTTCCCAACGTTAGGGCGTCCGGCTATAGCGATTTTAATACCAGTAACCGCAACATCGTCGATGTCGAATTCGCTCTCGGATTCCTCCTTTTTAGCGATCTCTGCAAAATCTTCGAGTACGCTAAGTAGCAGCGACTTCACTCCGCGACCCTGCGTCGCGGTGATAGGGTACACGTCGGTAAAACCAAGGCTATAGAAATCGGCAAGCGCGATATCCGGATCCAATCCGTCTATTTTATTGGCAACGAGATACGTGTGTTTCTCTCGTTTACGCAGGTAATCCAAAATACCGTGATCGTCTGGCATCAGGCCATCTTTCGCATCGACTAAAAATAAAACGATGTTGGCCTCGGCGATAGCCTGCAGCGACTGCGCAGCCATCTCTAAATCGATTCCCTCTTCATCGCCACTAATACCGCCGGTATCGATAGCGATGAACGACTGCCCCTCAATTTCACCTTCACCGTATTTACGATCGCGCGTGAGCCCCGGAAAATTGGCTACAATCGCCTCGCGCGACTTAGTAAGCCGATTGAACAGCGTCGATTTACCAACGTTCGGGCGGCCAACGAGTGCGATAACAGGTTTCATGAATATCCTAATGGAGCAGTAATAGGTCTAGTGAAAAGGGTTGTTCAGGAAAAGTCAGCACAGGGTTAAAACCCGCGAGGCTTGCGGCTACTCAGGTCTGTAGGCGGTAAGCTTACCGCTATTGCCGTACACGTAAAGCAGGCCGGCGCCGCTCACCATCGCCGCACGAACCCCATCACTATCGGCACGGGTTCGACCGACAATTCGCCCATCGATTTGCGAAAGTAGATGCACATAGCCTTCGAAGTCGGTCACTGCCACGTAGTTGCCTACTGCGCGCGGCGCCGAGACGCTTCGAAATTTGAGATCGCTATTCTCCCAGACTACATCCTCGCTGTTGTCTCGAACAGCAGTGATCACCCCTTCGTCGTCGACGTAATAAAGATTGCCGAATCCGCGCTCGATTCCGTGAAAGCTCGACGCTTCACGACCCCAAACGATACGACCAGTGTTCACGTCGAGTGCCATGAGATTGCCTTGATAGCTTGACGCGAGAACCCTGGAGCCATCGACAAGAAGCTGGCCATCAATATCTATCACGCGATCGATATCATATTGACCCTCGGGCACAGCGACGCGCTCTTCCCAACTCCACACACCGTCACTCGCCTCAACTGCAACGAGGGTTCCATTACTAAATCCAGCAAGCACTTTGCCACCGGTCGCGAATACAGGACTGCTCGTACCGCGAAGAGTAAGCGCTGGCAGAGTTGTCTCATACGTCCAGCGCTGTTCGCCGGTAGTCGCTTCTAGTGCAACGAGTTTTTCGTCGACGGTCTGGACAACGACGACATCACCGTTAGTCTTAGGTGCAGACAGCACCTCGCTCGATACAGCCATCGCCCAAAGGATCGTGCCTGAGTCTTGGTCTAAAGCAACAACTTCCGCCGCTTCGGTGCCTACTAAGACAAGGCCATACCCTGCGCCCACACCGCCTGTGATTGGATCTTCTAAACGCTCACGCCAGAGCAAGGTTCCGTCGTTTGCCGAAAACGCTGCGACCGTCCCATCTGCGCTTGCTACGAACAGTCGCTCACCGTCAATAACGGGCGTGATGAGGTTAAATATTTTCCCCTGACCGTTCCCAATTTTGGCATCCCATTCCCGCTTAATCGTCACTTCGACATCGATTTTAGTGAGCTCTGTGGGCGGGTTAACCTCGTCATCGCCAAACCAAGTCGATGGATTCAGTCTGCCGACATCAAAGCCAGCACAATTCGTGAGCGACGCCGAGAGTAGCAACAACACTAACCCGCGGGCGGCCAATCGGTGGTACGAGTTTCGTTGGCCAGATGTCAGATTAGGCTTCATTAAGATCATAGTTGTCTACTTGGCTGCACTACTTATAATTAACTTTCGACCCGCGCGAGGTCGTCGAGTTTCATTCGCAGCGAATCGCTTAACGAACCCGCTTCTTGTGCTGCAAGGTAAGCATCGCGCGCATCCGCCCGCCGGCCAAGCGCGAGATAGATATCGCCTCTGAGTTCAGAGTAGCCGACCTCGAATGACTGAGGCGCAACACTATTAACGAGCGCTAAAGCACGCTCAGCATCGCCCCTCGCGAGGATTACCCTACCTAGCCTTAGATTAGCAGTGAGTAACAGGCCCGTATCAGTCTTGGCCAAAAAACCCTTGCCGTGATTATCGATAATCCACTGAAGAGAGGCCTCTGCCGCTTCAAGATCGTTGCTCGCGACTTGTTGAGACGCAGCGAAAAGCGCACCAAACGATGCGTAGGTTGATTGCGCGTAATTATCGCGGAGCTGTTCGCTCAAGGAGATGATGCGATCTGCATCCTCCTCTGCGACCTGTTGGCCCGGATCAACGAGGGTTAGCTCGAGTATTTCCTCGTACAGATCCGATGCGGCGCCTTGTTTAGCCAGCTGCTGACCTTCCCAAAAATTCCAACCTCCGAAGCCCGCCGCAACTATAACGACGGCTGCAACGAGTTGCTTTCCGTTCTCTTCCCACCACTTTTTGAGGGTCTCGAGGGTTTCTTCCTCAGCCGCGTTAATCGCCACGACGGTCTCCTTTCTATTTATTCAGTTGTTATGCGGCGTCTTTTTGTAGGTACTATCGATAGATGCTATCGATAGATGCTATAGATAAATGCTACCGATAGGCTCTATCGCAAAGTCTTACCGCTCAATCTGTTCGAGTTGCTTAACCCGTTATTCTAACTTGAATTCCCTTTAGGAACACTGCACTTTTTAAGGTTAGGCTTCTAAAAGTCTATGGGCAATCTGGGCGGGCGCTTCTTCAAGCGTAAGCGTGACCTCCTCTCCCTCGTCTTTTAGTTCACGCAGTCTCACTATGCCTTGGCTGAGCCCTTCAGGGTCGAGGAGTACTGCGTAGCGAGCACCAAGGCTGAAGGCGCGTTTGAGCTGACTTGCAGGCTTACCGCCTCCACAGTGACTGATAATCTTACTCTCAGGCATCTCGCTGCGAAGCGTTGCTGCGAGCGACTGAGCCTCCTTGGCAAGGCCATTTGGCACGACAATGTAGAGGCTTGTGGGGACCTGCTGCGGGACTTTATCGAGTGTTTCGAACATTAATACTAGCCTTTCAGCCCCCATGGCAAATCCCGCAGCGACCGTCGGCTTCCCACCGAGCTGCTCGACAAGTCCGTCATAGCGTCCCCCGCCACACACAGTTCCTTGCGCACCAAGTGAGTCTGTCACCCACTCGAAGACACAGTTGTTATAGTAATCAAGGCCGCGAACCAAGCGCGGGTTCACCACAAAAGCCACGCCAGCATTATTCAGCAGCGCCTTGAGTTCGTCGAAATGCAACCGGCTTTCTTCACTAACGTAGTCGGCGAGCACCGGTGCTTCCGCCAAGAGCGCTTGCATGTCGGGATTTTTGCTGTCGAGAATGCGCAGCGGATTACTGTAGAGCCGATTGCGCGCGTCGTCATCGAGGCGTTCGCTATGCCCCTCTAAGTAGGCGGTGAGCGCGGCGCCAAAAGCCTTGCGCTCTGCCGAGGCGCCAATATTATTGATCTGCAGAACGAGCGCCTCAGCAATATCGAGTTCACGCCACAGGTCTGCTGACAGCTGAATAAGCTCTGCGTCGATATCTGGCCCGGACATTCCAAACGCTTCGACGCCAAACTGTTGGAATTGCCGATAACGCCCCTTCTGTGGGCGCTCATGCCTAAACATGGGGCCCTGATACCAAAGTCTCTGCTGTTGATTATAGAGAAGCCCGTGTTGGTCTGCCGCGCGCACACAGCCCGCGGTACCCTCTGGTCGAAGGCTAAGGTTGTCGCCGTTGCGATCGTCAAAGCTATACATCTCTTTTTCGACAATATCGGTGACCTCACCAATGGAACGCTTGAAAAGCTGAGTCTGCTCTAGGACTGGAAACCTAATCTCCTGATAACCAAACCGATTTACGACACGATGAAACGCGGCTTCGAGCGCTTGCCAGGTTGGAGTTTGTGCAGGCAAGATATCGTTCATGCCGCGAATTGCTTGGAGTTTTGCCATGGTGATATGTAGTAACCTGAGTCGTTTGCAGAACCTAGTTGATTAGGTCTTCGAATGATTTGGACGCGCCTAATTCGACGCGATAAGGTCTTTTTTTAGCGCAACGCGCGCTCTCACCATCGCCTCCAAGTCGTCGACAAGCGTAGCATTCTGGATTTTCTTGGAGGGAATCCCTTCGACATAGGCGAGGTTGTTGGGGCTTGCGCCGGTTAAGCCGATTTCGGCGACCTTCGCCTCTCCCGGCCCGTTAACGATGCAACCGATCACAGCAACGTCGATGGGTGTAGTGATGTCTTCGAGTCGCGATTCAAGTTCATTCACTACAGAGATAACATCGAAGTTCTGGCGCGAACAACTCGGACAGGCTACTAAGTTTACCCCCTTGTGACGCAGGCCGAGGCTTTTAAGGATATCAAAACCGACTTTGACTTCTTCGACAGGATCGGCGGCTAGTGAAATCCTGATCGTGTCTCCAATGCCTTCCATAAGCAATGCCCCAAGCCCGATAGCCGACTTAACCGTGCCCGAACGCAGTCCCCCCGCTTCAGTAATGCCAAGGTGAAGAGGCTGATCAATCTGCGACGCAAGTTGTCGATAGGCAGTAAGCGTCATGAAAATTTCAGACGCCTTTAAACTGATCTTGAAATTTTGAAAATCCAATTTGTCGAGAATATCGATCTGCGTCAACGCAGATTCAACCATCGCCTCGGCATTGGGCTCCTTGTATTTTCGCAAAAGAGTCTTGCCCAAGGAACCAGCATTGACGCCAATGCGTAGCGGTATGCCTTTGTCTTTAGCGCTGTCGACTACCGCGCGAATACGCTTTTCACTGCCGATATTGCCTGGATTTATACGCAGACAGTCAACCCCTGACTCTAATACCTCAAGTGCTATCAAATGATCGAAATGGATGTCAGCGACAAGTGGCACGGCTACTTTGGATCGGATCTCTTTAAATGCAGCAGCTGCATCCATGCTCGGCACCGAAACACGCACGATATCCACGCCCGCGTTTACTAGCCTCTGTATTTGCGAGAGCGTCGCATCAACATCGCAGGTCTCAGTGTTGGTCATACTCTGAACGCTAATCGGAGCGCCACCGCCTACCGCGACATTACCAACCATAATCTGGCGTGTCTTACGACGTGTAATTGGATTCTGAGAATTCATGGTTCGGGACTCGATTGCTAAGCTATTTATTTAGTGAAGGTGCTTGTGTAACGTATTCAATTAACGTACTCAATTAACATGTCGTATCGATATTACTTTACTGAGTTTAGTTCACTGACTGGTTATCCATTAATAAACCATAGGATCACAAAGAGGACGACAGACACGAACAGTGAAAGGCTCAGCCAGCGCTGATTACGATCGGCGCGCGTGAGTCTGCCCCTAGGCACAGACTCGGCCTCTTTCTCCTTTTTCGCGATTTCCACCAAGCCTTCGAATAAAGTCATAAGCGGCTCTGTCTGCATCTCGAGCAGCAGGCAATAATTTCTAACATAGCCTCGCGCGAAAACGACACCCGGGAGCTTGTCGTAGGCATCCTCTTCGATTGCACGTAGGTAGTGCCGCGTGATATGGAGTTTATCAGCGATATCCTCCTCATCGAACCCTTGCCTTAAGCGCTCAGCTCGAAGTCGAGCGCCGGGCGAACTCAGGTCCACCTCGGCCGCGTTCGGTTCCGCGTCCTCTCCAACATCAGTCAAATCGTCATTCATAGTCTTTATCGACCTTTTTTTAAACGAGCCCCAAAGCACCCTTAAACTAGAATTGGGTCCGAGACTCGCAAAGTGGCGGAGTTCGCCTGCCTCGATAGATGAGGCTGTTTATTTAGTGATTTGTCGCTGAACTTCTCGAGTCGAGTTGGCGCTGCCATACCGCCGCTGCTTTGTGATCACCAGACGCAGCCGCGAGATCTCGACCTGCTCGCAGCGCCCTTTTGCTATGTGCGCCAGACTCAGCGACACCAGCGCTAGTTCTTGCATTTAAATAACGTTCGAACCAGACGCGAGCCTCAACCCATTTTTCTTGCCGAATACCAAGGATACCTAGCTCGAGCGGCGACTGCACTAACGATGCGTTAAGCTGAGTCGCACGCAGAAACGCCGCTCGAGCGCCCTCAGAGTCCTGCAATACGAGTAACGTGAGACCTAGGTTTTCATACGCCTTCGCTCGTCCCGCGTAGCTAGCATCGGAGACTACTTGGCGTAAATGTCGCTGTGCCTCAACATATCGCGCGCGCTCAAATAAGAATACCGCATAGTTATTTCGAATACGTGATGCCTGCGAGCGATCCCGCAGCG
>JAFMKB010000059.1 GCA_017853205.1 Gammaproteobacteria bacterium | reverse complement strand
ACTATCCAGAAATCAAGAAAGAACTTGTTCGGCAAGCGATGGATGTTTTCTTCGATGTGCGAAAAATTCCAGGTCTAAAGAAAAAGCCATCCACATCAGAGCTAATTGACTGGCTTAAATTGCTCATGGCTGATGATATACCCGAGGATATTCTTAAGAATCGCGATAACAAAAATGCTATTCCACCTCTTTACGGTGCGCTGCTGAAGAATGAGCAGGATGTTCATCTTCTAGAGAAATTGGCTTTTATGCATCGAGCCAAAAGCTAATGCTGATAGATTTTTTTATGACACTCCGTAAAGAACGCTTACCGGTGTCCTTTACAGAGCTTTTCACGCTTCTTGAATGCCTAAAGAAGAACATTATCTTTGGTAATATCGATGATTTCTATCTTCTCTCGCGCATGTGCTTTGTAAAAGACGAGAAGAATTTTGACAAGTTCGATCGCGCATTTTCCAAGTATTTCGAAAAGATAGAAGCCCTTGATGAATTATCGATGGCCGAAATTCCTAGCGAATGGCTCCGAAAAGAACTTGAGTCAATGCTCAGCGACGAAGAGAAGGCGAAGATAGATGCGCTAGGCGGCTTAGAGAAGCTGATGGAGGAGTTTAAAAAGCGTCTTCAAGAACAAGAGAAACGCCATCAGGGCGGTAACAAATGGATAGGTACTGGAGGGACATCACCCTTTGGCGCTCATGGATACAACCCAGAGGGTATAAGAGTTGGGCAAGACAGCGGTCGTAACTCTCGCGCCGTCAAAGTATGGGATAAACGCAACTACAGAGATCTTGATGATTCAGTAGAGATCGGCACGCGGAATATTAAGATGGCACTACGCCGTTTGCGAAAATTCGCAAGAACCGGCGCAGCAGAAGAGCTGGATATATCAGATACCATTTCGTCGACGGCCAAGAACGCGGGCATGCTTGATATCAAGATGGTTCCGGAGCGTCACAATTCTGTCAAAGTTCTGATATTTTTCGATGTTGGTGGTTCGATGGATCCCCATGTAAAACTTTGTGAAGAGTTATTTTCTGCGGCGCGAACGGAATTTAAACATCTGAAATATTTTTATTTTCATAACTTTATTTATGAGTCTGTCTGGACCAAGAGCCATCGGAGACATGCAGAAACGACTTCCACCTTTGACATAATAAATAAGTTTTCAAAAGACTATAAAGTGATATTTGTGGGCGATGCGACTATGGCACCTTACGAGATTACACACGTAGGTGGCAGCATTGAACACTATAATGAGGAAGCCGGCGCGACGTGGTTTAAACGCATTAGTGAGCATTTCGAACATCTCGTGTGGATTAATCCAACGCCCAAAGAGTACTGGGAACACAGTTATTCTATCGAAGTTGCGAAAGAACTCACCGCTAATAAGATGTATCCGTTATCGGTTAAAGGTCTCGAAGAAGCAATGAAACTCCTCACTAAGTAAGGACTAATGAAGGCATCAAGCACGACTAATTCCCTCGGAGGAATTGTGGTAGAGAAACTGCAGCAAGAATTAGACCCTCAGCAATTCCAGTCACTCCCGGAGCTAATCGACTATTGCTTATTAACTCATTCTGACTTGCCAGGGTTTAGCTGTTTCGGCAAAACATTGCAGTTTAAAGAGATTGATGAATTAAGTTGGCGCTTCGCTAAGTATCTTCAAAACGAGACGAGTCTCAATCGAGGCGATCGTATCGCAATTCAGTTACCTAATCTCCTGCAGTTCCCCATTGCTCTTTATGGCGCGCTCCGTGCAGGACTCATAGTTGTTAGTACCAATCCACTTTATACAGAAAAGGAATTAGAGCATCAGTTTAATGATTCCGGTGCTGTGGCGGTTGTCACCCTTGAATCATTCGCCTCCAAGATTGCTTCTATTCGCGCACGAACAAAGCTAAAAACAATCATTATTTCTTCACTCGGCGACCTCCAGTCTGCGCCGAAACGGATGTTGCTTAATTTCGTAGCTAAATACCTAAAGAAAATGGTTGCTCCCTACTCGATTCCGAACGTCGTGCGCTTTACTGACACGATTAAGATCACATCGAAACCTTTTGAAGCTCCAAAACTAAAACGTAATGATACAGCTGTCCTGCTCTACACCGGTGGTACGACAGGCGTGGCGAAAGGCGCAATGATCTCACACGCAAATTTAATTGCTAATCTCATGCAGTTTCGTTCAAGGTCGGTGTTAGCCATGGAGGACCGATGCGAGAGCGTCGCTGCACCACTTCCCCTATACCATAGCTATGCATTCTTGATGCACTGTTTCGCTATGCCATACGCCGGAAATCACAGCGTGCTAATCACAAATCCGAGAGATATTTCTGGCCTCATTAAAGCGCTCGTGCGGTATAAGGTCAGTGGATTTGTCGGAATAAACACGCTTTATTCAGCTATTTTGCGGCACCCCAAATTTTTGAAATACAACAAAAAGCATTTGAAATTTTGCGGCGCCGGTGGAATGGCTATGAGCTCGTCGATTGCAGAAGAATGGCTTGAGAAAACAGGCTGCGAGATAATGGAAGGCTATGGGCTTACTGAATGTTCGCCCGCGGTAACTGTTAACGTTCCTGGTAGGGTGTTAGCTGGGACCGTAGGGTTCGCGCTTCCTGAGACAGAATTATGCACTGCGAACGAAGCAGGTGAGATTCTTTCGCCGGGCGAGCGGGGTGAGCTATGGATCAGGGGGCCTCAAGTAATGCAAGGTTATTGGAAGCAAGAGCAGGCGACACGAGAGGCACTGACTCCCGAGGGATGGTTTAAAAGCGGCGACTACGCCGAGATTGATTCCGATGGCTATGTGAGGATAGTTGATAGAAAAAAAGACATGATTTTAGTTTCGGGATTCAATGTTTTTCCGAATGAAATAGAAGACTGGGTAAACCGGCATCCGAGCGTCTTGGAAAGTGCAGCCATTGCAGTTCCTAGTAAGCGTACTGGAGAAGCGGTTAAGTTATTTGTGGTCATCGATGGTGACAAAGCAAGCGTGGAAGAGATTATTGCGCATTGCCGTCAAGGACTCACTTCTTATAAGGTGCCTAAAGAAGTCGTTTTTGTAGATGACCTTCCGAAGTCTATTATCGGTAAAATTCTACGCCGCGAATTACACTAAGGGGTAGACGGGATTGAACGGCAAAGCTATTCCTCCGACCACGATGAGAATCCCAAAAAAGAAACCTGCTGCAGATGACCTCGACCACTCAAATAGGGGAGGCAGCAGAGCGGAGTCTAGTAAAGAGTTGATCAGTAGTCTCAAATCGATTCTAGATTCAGTGCAACTAAGCGATTTACATAGGCTGCAGAAGAAAGTCCGCAAGTTTACATCGTCACTAGAAGCTCTCCCTGAAGAGGAATCTTTAACTAGAGAGTCACATCAAACTTTCGAGCGCCTTCTAGAAGAGCTAAACAAGTCGGCAGATAAGTGTCAGCTTCGCGCTAAGCTAATTCCAGAGGTCCAGTCATACCCGTCGCAATTGCCGGTTAGCACTAAGGCTTGTGAGATTGCCGAGCTTATACGTAATAATCAGGTCGTAGTGGTAGCAGGGGACACTGGATCTGGTAAAACGACTCAGTTGCCAAAAATTTGCTTAGACGCGGGCTTGGGGCGACGCGGAATGATTGGCCACACGCAGCCTCGACGATTAGCAGCTCTGTCCGTAGCGACACGAATTGCGGACGAATTAGGCCCTGTCGCTGGGCGCGGTGTCGGCTCTCAGGTCCGTTTTGATGATAGAAGTGGGCCGGAAACATACCTAAAGCTGATGACCGACGGTATCCTCTTGGCCGAAATACAGGCCGATCGATACCTAAGTAAGTACGAAGCGATCATAATCGATGAGGCGCATGAGCGTTCGCTCAATATTGATTTCTTACTTGGATTTCTTCGGGATCTCATTGGTAAAAGAAGCGATCTTAAACTGATTATTACCTCAGCAACTATAGATGTAGAGAAGTTTTCAGCGCATTTTTGCGGCGCACCTATTGTGTCGGTCGAAGGCCGAACCTTTCCGGTAGAGGTTCGCTACAAACCTGTGCTTCAGCCTGAAGAATCTTCGCGTAGCGACGATGCGCAAACCGAAGCAATCATTTCGGCTATCAAAGAAATCCTACAGCACGATAGATATAACAATAAAAACACCGGTGATATTTTAGTCTTTTTGCCCACTGAGCGAGAGATACGCGACGCTGCAACCAGTTTGCGTAAGGCTAAACTCGGCGATCTCGATATTCTCCCTTTATACGGCAGATTGCAGCATGCCGAGCAAGCAAGAATATTTGCCGCGCATAATACTCGACGCGTGGTGCTTGCTACTAATGTCGCTGAAACGTCGATTACCGTCCCAGGTATTAACTACGTAGTTGACACAGGCACTGCTAGGATTAGTCGTTACAGCTTGCAAAGCAAGGTACAAAGGCTGCCGATTGAGGCCATCTCTCAGGCCAGTGCAAATCAACGCAAAGGTCGATGCGGTCGTATCGCTAATGGAATCTGCATACGCTTATATTCGGAGCAGGACTTCGACTCGCGACCCCTATATACCGATCCGGAAATACAGCGTACCAATCTCGCCGCGGTAATTTTACGAATGCTACAACTTAAGCTGGGCGACGTCGAAAATTTTCCATTTATTGAAATGCCCGAAACCAAAGCTGTTAACGAAGGACATAAGCTACTCATCGAACTTAACGCGATCACTGCGAGCAGGACCCTTACCGCACTCGGTCGGCAAATGGCTGCGCTGCCAATAGATCCACGCTACGCAAGGATGCTTCTGGAGTCCCATAAGCTTAATTGTTTGCGGGAAGTTTTGATTATAGTGAGCGGTCTAAGTATTCAAGATCCGCGCGAGAGCAATAGCGAGAACAAGCAGATCGCAATTGAGAGGCAAGCTGAATATAAACATCCAGATTCCGATTTCATGTCGCTAGTGAAACTTTGGGACGCTTATGAAGCCTTAAGGCAAGGATCCTCACAGGCAATGCTGCGAAAATACTGTAAAGAGCATTTTTTGTCCTTTATGCGTATGCGGGAGTGGAGGGAAGTCCATCGGCAGCTGCTTCTAGCCTGTCAGGGCCAAGGTTTTAGAATGAATGACGAGGAAGCTGACTACGCCTGCATTCATAAAAGCTTGATTGCAGGTTCATTGAATCAAATAGCCAGAAAATCCGATGAGCGCAGCTTCGTCGGTACGCGTAACAAGAAATTTTCATTGTTCGGCGCCTCAGTGTTAGCGCGGTCGAATACAAAATGGATTATGACAGGAGATCAAATAGAGACTTCACAGGTCTTCGCAACCCAAGCGGCTAAGATTCAGCCTGAATGGGTTGAAGAGGTGGCCATGCACCTAGTCAAGCGTGAATCCTTTGATCCTCACTGGAGTCGAAAGCGACAGGAAGTCATGGCCTATGAGAAGGTACATTTGTTTGGGCTTACGCTCGTCGAACGGGCGTTGGTTCGATTTGCGCCAATCGACTCAGTAGCTGCAAGAGCACTCTTTATAAGACATGGGCTAGTTGATCAGCAGTTGTCTAACGACATTGGGTTCGTTCGGCATAATCAGCGTTTGCTCGAACGCCTCGAGAAACTTGAAGACAAGCTTAGGAGGCCCGACATACTCGCGAGTGAATCTACGCAGATTGACTTTTTCGAGCGCGTAATACCCGATGAAGTAAACTCACTTAAAACGTTAAGAAATTGGCTTGTTTCTATAAATGACCGAAGAGGTGATTGCTTGAAGCTAAGCGAGAAAGATCTTCTCGCTGACCAAAGTGATGACTTCAGCTTTGAGGATTTTCCAGATGCTGCAGCGATTCAGAGCAATACCTTGCGAATTGACTATGTATTCGAACCCGGCAAGGAGCATGACGGCGCGACAATTGATGTTCCTGTCTCTCTCTTAGCGCAGTTAACACAGGCAGATATCGACTGGTCGGTGCCTGGAATAATTCGCGAAAAATGTGTCGCTTTGCTTAAAGGACTGCCCAAAGCGCAGCGCAAAAATTTCATTCCTGTTAACGCGTTCGTAAGTGAGCTGTTACCTCAACTCGGCGCGGGTTCTATCGATTTTCTCGATTCTTTTATTTCTGCTATCTATCATTTGAGAAAATTTAGAATTGACCGACCGCAACTTGAAGCGATTGACCTACGGCCGCATCTAAAGATTAAAGTACGCGTGCTTGATAATACTGGAAAGCAGCTAGCAATCGACAGCTCGTTAGATAAGCTTAAGCGGGCATTCTCTCGAGAGGAAGGAGCCAGTATCAAGCTTAGCGACACACAGAAGTCGCTAGATCATCCTTTCGAGGTGTCGGGACTTGTTGAAATGCCAGAAGCTGATTTGCCTCTGCGCGTCGAGGTTGGTGAGGGTAACATCAAGCTTCTGCGTTATCCGGGTTTGGTTGATGCGGGTGACAGCGTATCCGTTAAGTTGTTCGCGGACGAAGATTTGGCGCGCTCAGCGCATGCTGGAGGAGTGCTAAAGCTGGTTATGCTTAACAGTGTTCAGCAGCGCAACATGGTGCGTAAACGCTGTGATCGATTTGTTAAGCAAAACGCCCTCAAGTTACCCATTACAATTACAGATCTGGTCGATCAGTGCGTTGTAGCATGTTATGCCTATGCGATAACTAACGCGCACATTGTCAGAGACAGGCAGAGTTTTGAAAAAATGGCTGTCGCGGTTAAGGCGCAAGTAGTCGGCCTAGGTGATCGGTTGGTCTCACTGCTAGAGCGCATAATAGTGATTAGGCTCACACTAAAGAAAAGACTTTCGGCGTTATCCTCAGCGCCAGAGTATTTGCTCAGCGATGTAAACAGTCAGTTAGATCGCCTTTTTACACCTAATTTCGTGGTCGAATCTGGTATCGAAAGACTTACCGAATTCCCGCGCTATCTAAATGCAATTGAATTGAGATTGGCAAAAGCACCGTTCATGGGCCCCAAGGACAAGGTAGACACAGAACTTTTAGCTAACTATTCGCTGCAGCTCGACAATCTTAGGAGCGAGCCCGGAATAAAGGTCTCAGCGAATTCCGCAGAAAAGTTAGAGGAGATTCGATGGATGCTCGAGGAATTCCGAGTCTCGGCTTTTGCGCAAAGTTTGAAAACTAAAATTCCAGTTTCGCCAATACGCATAGAGAAGGCGCTTTCGACGATAAAAGACACCTCTAACGGCGTTATTCACTAACTAGCCAGCTGTAAAGTGAAAGGAAGTCCATGTTGCTAGGCAATTTTTATAGACTAGGGGAGAGCTTCTATTGGACCACTCCCTTCAGGAAAACAGTAGTGGCCTGTATGACTGTGTCCATGCTCTCCTGCTCGCCTGTTGCTGCAAGTCAGGTAAGCGATCCCTGGCGTAAGACGAATACCATTGTGTTCAAATGGAACGATTACTTTGATCAGCTTATTGTAAAGCCTAGCGCCTTCGCCTACACAACGTTTATTCCTAGATTTTTAAGACAGGGCATTGGAAATTTTTTTAGTAACGTCGATGATATTAACGTCCTTGCAAACGATATTCTTCAATTTAAATTCGCTGCTGCTGCGGGCGACAGTAGTCGATTGTTAGTCAACAGCACGATTGGTGTGGCAGGCTTTCTAGATGTTGCGAGCAGCGTCGGGCTGCGGAAGAATGAAGAGGATTTTGGTCAAACTTTAGCGGTATGGGGAGTGAGCTCGGGTCCCTATGTCATGCTTCCTGTGTTCGGTGCAAGCACCGTTAGGGACTCATTTGGCCTGGTTTTAGATACTGTTTTTAACCCACTTCAACTTATCGAGGATCGATCGCTTCGGCTCGGATTATTTCTAGTGGACGAAACTGATTCCCGCTCTGATGTTTTAGCACTCGATGAGCTAATAACAGGTAATCGTTATCTCTTTATCCGAGACGCTTATTTACAGCGACGTGAATATCTCATCAATGATGGTTTGCTCGTTGATCCCTTCGGAGATTTCTAGCTAACTTAAATCTCTTGCTTGGATTTTCATCCGAATAAAATCGCTATGAGAGACATAAATTAGCTCACTAACTTGCCTAATGACGCTGTCTTCATATCTATCTATCTCACCATCGGCAAAAGCGATTCGCCACATATTTTTAATTAGAGACAACTTAGCCTCATCGTTGAATTGGGCGTTGATCTGCGCGGTAAATTCGAAGAGTGATGTAGACTCTTCAGCTTTATTGATTGCTAATTCGTGGAGATCAGCCGCGGCGGCTTCATCTAGGCCAAAAGTCTTGATCAGCACGGCGAGAAGTTCCTGCTCTTCTCGAGCATCGAGATGGTGATCGCTCTTCATTACCTCAATCATTAGAATTGCAGCGATGAGATTTTCCGGCAACGTATTCTGGTTATCGGATGTGACTGATGCATCTACGTAACTCTGAAAGAGTGTTTTCAATTTACTTAACATAGATCCTTGCTTTCCTCTTTAGTCAGTTCGCCGTCTTGCATATGCTTATCAACTAAGTACATAGCTTCTTCCAATACCTCGACACCAGAAGTTGGTTTGTAGGCGTTTTGGCTGAGATGCCTTCGAAAGGCTTTGCCGCCATAGACGCCTTTAAAAAGACCCAATAAATGACGCGTAATGTGTTGAAGTGGTACTCCGGCAGCCACTTGTTGCTCGACATAGGGCAGATAGTTAGTGAGTGCTCGACTACGAGTTAGCTCATTCTTCTGCGCACCAAAAAAGCGCTCGTCGACTTCCGCTAGGATGAATGGGTTTTGATAGGCTTCTCGTCCAAGCATCACGCCATCGACGTAGTTCAGATGATCGAGAGCACTCTTCATATCTATTATCCCACCGTTGATAATTATACTCAGATTTTCGAAGCTACTTTTTAGACGATAGACTCGATCGTAGTCTAGCGGAGGGATATCTCGATTCTGCTTCGGGCTCAGACCGGATAGGATTGCCTTCCGGGCATGCACAATAAATAAGTCGCAACCTGCATCAGCAACGATACCGATGAAGTTTTGTAGTGCAGCCTCACTATCTTGATCATCTATGCCAATCCTGCATTTCACAGTGACTGGAATACTGACGCTTTGAAGCATCGAGTCTACACACTCTGCAACGAGTTCGGGTTCCGCCATCAAACAGGCACCAAACGAGCCAGATTGCACTCGTTCGCTCGGACAGCCAACATTTAGGTTTATCTCACAAAAGCCCGCTTTTTCGCCGAGCTTCGCTGCAAGTTGCAATTGTCTTGGATCAGACCCGCCTAATTGAAGAGCGACTGGGTACTCTTCGGGACTATGTGCCAGCAAATTCTCCCGATCGCCATACTCAAGTGCAGCGCTTGTCACCATCTCGGTGTAGAGCAGGGCGCGTTTTGTGAGTTCTCGAAGGAAGCGTCTGTCATGACGATCTGTCCAATCCATCATCGGAGCAACGCAAAAGCGATGGGGGTCGACAGAGTTCCAGTCGTTCGTGTGTCTGTCTTCTTGTGGCATGACCAGGGTATTCTCGATTGTAGCCTTGAAGGGCGTTGGCGGTGTATTTAAACAGAGAGGTATTTCATGTCAAGGCAGCGAAGCTCTCGCGTGAGTCTGTTCCCGCGTTCGAGTATAATTAGACTAAGCCGGTCGTTATCGCCGCCCATATCACTGATAGAGAAAACGCATGACTCAAGTTCGCACTCGAATCGCACCGTCACCAACCGGTGACCCTCACGTAGGCACTGCCTATATCGCCCTATTCAACAGGTGTTTTGCGCGTCAACACGGCGGTAAATTCATACTCAGGATCGAAGATACCGATCAGGTGCGATCTACTGCACAATCCGAGCATGACATTTTAAATTCGCTGCAATGGCTAGGTTTGGATTGGGACGAAGGGCCAGGTGTTGGTGGAGACTTTGGCCCGTATCGGCAGAGTGAGCGCAGTGCTATTTACGCTGAACATATTGCTACGCTGTTGGAGTCAGGCAACGCCTTTCATTGTTTTTGCTCTGCAGAGCGTTTAGATGAGGTACGAAAGGCACAAATGGCCGCAAAACAACAGCCTGGTTACGACGGTCATTGTGCGCACCTTTCACAAGCCGAGGTAGAATCGAAGCTCGCCGCTAACGAAGACTATGTTATTCGTATGCGTGTTCCTGAGTCGGGCAACTGCGAATTCCATGACATGCTACGCGGTGAAGTATCGATTGCATGGTCACAGATCGATATGCAAGTACTCATGAAATCAGATGGCCTGCCAACATACCATTTTGCGAATGTGGTAGATGACCATCTAATGGAGATTAGTCATGTAGTGCGCGGTGAGGAATGGATTAACTCTGTTCCGAAACACGTCCTGCTTTACCAATATTTCAATTGGACTCCACCTGTATTCTGTCACATGCCATTACTGCGCAATCCCGACAAGAGCAAATTGAGTAAAAGAAAGAACCCCACATCGATAAACTATTATCGTGATATGGGTTATTTACCAGAGGCGCTAATCAATTACCTGGGAATGATGGGCTGGACTATGCCGAACGGGCAAGAGGTATTCTCGCTCTCAGAAATGGAGGATGCATTCGACATCGGTAGAGTGAGCCTCGGAGGACCGGTTTTTGATACTGAAAAGCTCGACTGGCTCAATGGGAAATATCTGCGGGAGACGGGCAGTGATAAAGACTTTGAAGAGCGCTTACTGGCCTGGGCGCAGGATTCCGGGCGGCTCTCGCCGATCATTCCATTATTGAGGCAGCGCGTAGAAAAATTCAGCGATGTCGCGCCGCTTATTAGTTACTTTTTCAGTGGCCCAGTTTCTATAACTCTAGATTCTTTCGCTCATTGCAAGCTGGAGCCAGTTGACGCATGCAAAGCATTGCAGTTTGCGCTTTGGAAGCTTGAGTCTGTCAGCGTTTGGAGCCGCGACGAAGTGGAATCGACACTTATGGAACTCTCTCAGGCTCTTGATATTAAGGTGCGCGATTTTCTAGCGCCACTTTTCGTCGCGATTAGTGGTCAGCCAGTTTCACTCTCTGTTATTGATTCGATTGCCGTTATCGGACTCGATATCTCGCGATCACGACTTCGCGCCGCAATTGAAGTGTTAGGTGGAATATCAAAAAAACAGGCGAAAAATTTAGAAAAAGAGTTTGCTCAACTAGGCTGATAGTAGTACTCGTCTGTCGGCGCACGTTATCGAGTGTGTTTGAAGTCTCGAGACCGAGAGAGGGGGTTAATGGCGATTGACACACTCGGTCGATCTGCATAGAATGCCCGCTCCTCAAATCCATCACTGGATTTATCTCGGGGCCTTAGCTCAGCTGGGAGAGCGCAACACTGGCAGTGTTGAGGTCAGCGGTTCGATCC
>JAFMKB010000109.1 GCA_017853205.1 Gammaproteobacteria bacterium | reverse complement strand
CTTGCAGAGCTTTGTGTAGCAACACTTTTAATACACGTCACTATTGAGTGGGAGTGATTAATAAGAGAATCAAAATGGCAAAAATCATAATTACCCAATCAATTCTTTGGGCAGCAGCCATCATCAGTTCCGCTCTAGTGGCGCCCAGCGACTCCGGCTGGTTGCTATTGACAGTACTTGCTACATTATCAATAGGTACTCTAAAAAGTGGAATCGGCTCCCTCGCCAGAGGGCAAGATAAGTAATGTTAGTTTTAAATTAGTGATCTGAACGAATTCGTACTAGTGGAAAAGCCCATGTATATTGTTGTGATGACAATTCCCGTTCCTCATACAAAGAAGAAAGCCTATAAAAAATGGACGGAGAATAGCGCGGAAATCTTACAACGCTATGGGTGTTTGCGAGTCGAGGAAGTTTGGGGAGATTGGATTCCTAAAGGAAACTTTACTGATTTCAATAAAGCAGTGCAGGCTAATAGCGAAGAGAGCATCGTCGTACAGTGGCAGTATTGGCCTAGCAAAAATGCGTTACTCGAAGCTGAAGAACGCATGAAAGAGGAAAACGCATTCGCCGTTGATAGTGATGTTCCGTTTGAAGGAAAGCGGCTCATAGCCGGAGGCTTTAAGCCCTTTTTCTCAACACGCACTGATTACTAATGAATATATAAGAAAGTTAAAGACCCAGGTCCTTTCATTTGGAGAGACTTAGAAGCGGTCGTTCGACAGAGAAAGAGTTTCCCCTTAAATTCCGGTCTGTGAAAGCAGCTTCCTACATAAATTGGCGGCAAATACTGATCATATTGATCAGTCTCCAAGCTCGCGCAGGTACTCTCTTTTTATAACCAGAAGGCGTTTGAAGAAAGCGCTCACAGCATTTTTTTCTTTAGACGGTATTCGATTTTAGAGCTTGTAAGAAGGATCTTTTTTCTCTATCACTCGTTTCATCGCGCCGAATTCTAACGATCCTGCCGGCTGCCCCATGTTTTGAACTGCGAGTAGTTTTGCACTGCGGTTAAGGATGTCCTCACTAATAGGGATTTGCTTAACGCCGCTTTGGTCTACAGACGCCTGAATTTGGCAGGAGCGCTCCATAAGCCACAAATTTATAAAGGCTTCGGCGATAGTTCTTCCGCCGGCCAGTAGACCATGATTACGAAGAATCATCATCATCGCTTTGTCGCCTAAATGCTCTACTAGTCGCTCCTTTTCGTTCTCATCGACTGTTAAGCCTTCGAAATCATGATAGACAATTCGATTGTTGAGCAGGGCAGAGTAAAAATTATTCGGGCGTAGGCCGCCTTCTTGGCACGCGACAGTCATTCCCGCGGTAGTGTGAGTGTGCGCGATACAGACTATGTCGTGTCTCGCTGCGTGTATACAGCTGTGAATCAGCATGCCTGCTGGATTCACGAAATGCTCAGTTTTCTCAACAATATTCCCTTCTATATCGACCTTGACCAGATTTGAGGCACAGACTTCGCTATAGTGAAGTCCATAAGGATTTATTAGGAAATGTCCCTCGTCACCCGGAAGTTTTACCGTTATGTGGTTGAATATAAGCTCGCTCCATCCTAGATGGTCAAAAATACGATACAGGGCGGCCAGATCTTCCCGTAGGCTCTTCTCAGTTGGTGTCATGATCATTCCTTGGTTTTCTTGTTGGTTAATTTCTAGAATGCAGCAGTTTCTCGCTTTCAGGAATTGTTGGCTGCCGTGCTTTCATCGCTTAAATAGAATCAAGTCCCTCGGTTAATTCGATATAGGTACCCCACGGATCTGTAAAAAAAGCGATTGCTAGACCCAGCGCGGGGATTTCTGCATAGGGCCGATCAAATACTATCCCTTTTGCCTCGAGCTCATCGCATAGCGCCTTCAAATTATTGACCTCGAATCCGATATGGTCGAGCACAGTGCCCTGAGTCGGTGCGAGGCGTGCTTCACTAGGACCAAAGGTGAGATTAACGTTGGGAAGCTGTCCCGCAGGCTGTCCTATTCGCAGGCCGCTTACAGCTCCGAAGTGTTCTGCATACCATGCCAGCATCTCTTCGCCGGCCTCAGAGGCCCAATGGATGTGATGCATTTGGATTTTGTGCGCAATGTCTTTGTTCTCAATGAGTTCGACTTTAATGTCATCGGGACCAAGGACATAGGCAATAGTATTGCCAGCAACACGTTGCCCTATGCCATTAATCACTTCGTAAGTCTCTGGCAGCTCTTCTCGAGTAATCATGACATAGCCAAGAGATTGAAGTCTCGCCACGTCGGCGTAAATGTCAGTTGTTTCGAAGCCAACATGATTAACAACTGTACCTCGTGTACCGCTTGTCGGTGCGGCCTCGGTGAGAAATACAAGAACATCAGGAAAGGCAATGATTTCACGTCCCGTTTCACCTAGTCCGCGAACTTCGCCACCTAGACCTTCTAACCAGAAGCGCTTTTGGGCATCAAGGTTTTGAGTGTTTATGTGGTGATGGCCGTAGATAACTCGGCCCTTATCTGCGGAATAGAGTTGGGCCAGCGCCGAGGGGCTGGCGAGGGATGTGCTTAAGGTAAATGTACCAAAGAGAAGTGCTCGAAACAGTGGG